>JBOFDJ010000045.1:0-37539 GCA_051646885.1 Rhodoglobus sp. | reverse complement strand
GGAACACGGCCTGCACGACTACAGTCCTTGGCCGACACGGTGCGTCGTTTACTCGATGCTCCCGAGCTCAACCCCGACTCGCCCTCCGAGCTTGTGCGAGCACTCGGTAACGCCGGGCTTATGGTCAGCTCGACGCGCTCGTGGGAGCTAAAAAAGCTCAACCACCCGGTTATTGAGCCCCTTCTCGACTACAAAAAACGTGCCCGAATGCTGATGGCCAATGGCTGGCATTGGTGTGATACCTGGGTGCACGATGGGCGATTTCGCCCCGACTACGTACCGGGTGGGGTAGTCACCGGTCGCTGGGCCACCAGCGGTGGGGGAGCGCTGCAACTTCCCCGCTACATCCGTACCGCGGTTGTTGCCGATGAGGGGTGGAAGCTCGTGGTGGCGGATGCTGCGCAACTTGAGCCGCGCATCCTTGCCGCCATGTCAGCCGACCGTGGCATGATCGAGGCGGGCGTCGCGGGCGATCTTTATGCTGGAATCGTTGCCAGCGGTGCCGTCGAGACCAGAGAGCAGGCCAAGATTGCCATGCTCGGTGCGATGTACGGTGCCACCACCGGTGAGAGTGGCCGACTTATGCCCAAGCTTGCTCGGGCATATCCTCGGGCGATCACGATGGTCGAAAATGCCGCCCGGGCAGGTGAGCGAGGTGAGGTGGTGACCACGCGCTTGGGCCGGAGCTCGCCGCCGGGACGCTATACCGGAGCCTACGATGAGTCCCTCTCGCCGACCGAGATGGCTCGGGCACGAGAGCAGTCACGCTCCTGGGGTCGATTCACCCGAAACTTTATTGTTCAAGGAACAGCCGCGGAATGGGCGCTGTGCTGGATGGCGAGCATTCGGCGACGTCTGGCAGAACTTACGGAGGGTTTTGGGGTAACGACGGGCCCACACCTGGTGTTCTTCCTGCATGACGAGGTCGTGGTGCATGCACCCGCTCGCTCTGCTGAGCGGGTCGGTGTCGAGCTCAGAGAAGCAGCCGCAGAGGCAGGTCGGCTGCTTTTTGGGAAACTTCCCGCCAAGTTTCCTCTCACTGTGGAGATTGTCGACAATTATGGGCAGGCAAAATAGCTCTCAAGGCTATACCGTGTATGTATGCCAATTCGATACAGCCTGCTGGCAATCCTCGATCAGGGCGAGTGTTACGGCTATCAGCTGCGACTGGAATTTGAGCGACGCACCGGAGGCTCACGATCCCTCAACGTCGGCCAGGTGTACGCGACCCTTGATCGACTTGAGCGTGACGGCCTGGTTTCTCAGCGTGACGCCAGTGATACCGGCCACATCTACTACAGGATCACCCAGGCGGGCAGCGCACAATCCCAAGCGTGGTTCCGTACTGCGACCAGCTCCGGATTCCCCGACGAACTTGCCCTCAAGCTCGCCCTAGCGCAGACACTTCCCGGAGTAGATGTCGCCGCGCTCATCTCCGCGCAACGTGACGCGACGGTGGCGGCCTCGGTGCAGTATCGCGCCGATCTCGCGGCGGGCGACCTTTCTCAACAGCTTATTGCTGAGGCGCAGTTATTTGGGGCCGAGGCTGAACTTCGCTGGCTTGACCACAGCGAATCCCGGCTGGTGGATGCCCGTCCCTTCCCCCTCGAAGCGAAACCACCCCGCCGCGGCAGACCCATCCGAGACTGAGTCTCGTCAGTTGCTTGTTATTTCACTGCTTTATCGGCCATAATGTCCCCAGCGGTTTACCGCACAACTGAACAATGGTCACAGCATGTTCCATGGGTCGATGGGGAAGTCGCATCCAACCGGAACGGAGCTATCGTGACTGCATCACACACTCGCGGAGTGCTTTTTGTGCACTCCGCACCTCGCGCGCTCTGCCCTCATATCGAATGGGCTGCGGGCCGTGCTCTTGATCGCGCCGTTAACTTCAGGTGGGATGCACAGCCGGTCCTCAAAGGATCCCAGCGTACCGAGTTTTATTGGGAAGGCCCGCGCGGCACTGGCGCGAGTCTGGCCTCTGCGCTACGCGGTTGGGAACATCTGCGTTACGAGGTGACTGAGGATGCTGGGCATGGCACCGACGGCGGTCGTTGGATGCATACCCCCGACCTAGGCATTTTCTACTCCCAAACCGACAGTGTTGGCAATATGGTCCTCCCCGAGGATCGCGTTCGTCACGCGATGGAAGTCGCCGGGGCGAATGCCACAGAATTGCACCGAGAGCTTCGTCTTGCTCTCGGTCAGGCCTGGGATGACGAGCTTGAGGTGTTTCGGCATGCCGGTCAAGACTCAGCCGTGGTGTGGCTTCATAAGGTCGGCTAGCCTCCATTCATAACATCAGGACCAGTGTTTCGTTAGGCAATGTTCTGCATCGCGAACCGGCCACACCACCCGAGTGATCCCTTCTAACGATGATCGTAGCTACGGAACGCCGCCACGGCATTGTGTCCACCGAATCCGAAGGAGTTGCTCAGCGCCAGAAGCGATCCGTCTCCCAGTGCGCGCGGTGAGGTCACCACATCAAGAGGAATCAGGGGATCCTGCTCAACGAGATTGATGGTCGGCGGCGCAATTCGATGGTGCAGCGCAAGAATGGTGAAAATTGCTTCGAGCGCTCCCGTTCCACCCAAAAGATGACCGGTAGCAGCCTTCGTGGCGGAAACGGGAATTCCGGGCAGTCGATCACCAAAGACTCGCAACAGTGCCTTATATTCAGCGATATCACCCACCGGGGTGCTGGTGGCGTGCGCATTGATATGCCGAACCTCGTCGACCGCTGCACCAGCCTGTTCCAGTGCAGCGGTCATAGCGCGGGCGGCAGCCGAACCCTCAGGATCAGGGGCGGTGATGTGGTATGAGTCGCTGGTGACCGCACCACCAGCAAGCTCGGCATAGATTCGCGCCCCCCGAGCGAGCGCATGCTCTTCTGTTTCGAGAACAATCGTCCCGGCACCCTCCCCGAGAACGAATCCATCACGACTGCGGTCATAGGGGCGAGACGCTGTGCTCGGGTCATCATTACGCTTAGAGAGCGCTTGCATGGCGGCAAAAGCGGCAATCGGCAGCGGATGAATAACAGCCTCGGTGCCACCGGTGATCACGACGTCAGCCAAACCCTGCTGGAGGTGATCGTAAGCATTGGCAATTGCTTCAGTGCTCGAAGCACAGGCGGAGACATCGGTGCGTGAGTATGCTCTGGACGGTATTGACATGCTGATCGCTGCCGCTGCCGCATTCGGCATCAGCATCGGAATCGTCATCGGAAGAACGCGCCGTGCGCCCTTCTCTTTGAGTGTGTCCCATGCTTCAAGCAGCGTCCACAACCCCCCAATTCCCGTTGAATAATCAACACCGACACGCACGGGGTCGACATCGGGCGAACCCGCATCAGCCCAAGCTTCGCGTGCGGCAATGAGGGCAAACTGACTTGAGGGATCAAGGCGCTTATACTCGACGCGTTCCAGAACCTCTTCTGGCCGCACTTTGGCCTCGCCCGCGAAAGTCACCGGGAGGTCGTGCTGTGCAACCCAGTCATGCTCAAGATAGCGGATTCCCGACTCGCCCGCCAGAAGGGCATCCCACGATTCGGCGGCGGTGCCACCCAGAGGCGTGGTGGCACCGATACCTGTGATAACAATTTTCTTGGTCATCTCGCCTTTCTTCGGGGTGGTTGCTGCCAGCACATCACACTCTGCTTTACTGGAGTGAGTGCGTATTATCCCTGTGCGTTGGTGATGAAGTTGACAGCATCGCCAACGGTCTTGAGATTTTTGACCTCTTCGTCGGGAATTTTCACGTCAAACTTCTCTTCAGCGTTGACCACGATGGTCATCATGGAGATTGAATCGATATCGAGGTCGTCGGTGAAGGATTTGTCGAGCTCAACGGTGTCTGCTGCGATACCAGTTTCATCGTTGATAAGTTCAGCGAGACCGGCGAGGACTTCTTCGGTGGGCAATGTCATTGTTTTCTCCTTTTGTGGATGTAATTTGACCGGTGATTAGTTTAGGGGAGTGTGAGCATTCTCGCGGGAGGCAGCACTAGGGCAGCACGACCACTTGTGCCCCGAACACAAGACCAGCACCGAAGCCAATCTGCAGGCACAGCCCACCGCTGAGTTCAGGATGCTCCTGCAAGAGTCGATGGGTGGCGAGTGGGATAGACGCCGCCGAGGTGTTTCCCGTGGTAACGATGTCACGACCGACGATAACGCCCTCCGGCAGTGCGAGCTGTTTGGTCAGCTCGTCAATGATGCGCATATTGGCTTGATGCGGAACAAATGCTGAGAGATCCGATGCCGCTATTCCTGCTATTTCCAGCGCTTGCTGCGCTACCTTAGCCATTTCCCACACCGCCCACCGAAAGACAGTTTGGCCTTCTTGGCGCAGTGTGGGCCAAGGCGAGTCCCCATCGCGAAAAGCGATAAGAGTGGAATCCATGCCAACGGCACCAGCCTTTGAACCATCAGAGCCCCAGACCGGCGACGAGATCCCAGGAAAGTCACTGGGGCCAATGACGACAGCACCAGCCCCGTCTCCGAGGAGGAAAGAGATTGAGCGATCCGTTGGGTCGACGAAATCAGAAAGCTTTTCTGCCCCGACAACCAGGGCGTAGCGTGCTGACCCCGCCCGGATGAGTGCATCAGCCTGGGTCACAGCGTAGCTAAAACCCGCACAGGCAGCATTCGCATCGTAGGCGGCAGCAGGGTTAGCACCAACTCTGTCAGCGACCACGGCGGCCACGGAAGGGGTCTGTTGCACATTGCCAATGGTTGCCACGATCACCAAGTCAATCTTTTCGGCCAGGACACCCGATTTCGTGATCGCCTCTGTGGCCGCATCGGTTGCCAGATCAACCGCCAGAATTCCAGCGGAGGCGCGAGTTCTGGTAATGATTCCGGTTCGCTGCTGTATCCACTCATCGCTGGAGTCGATGGGCTCCACCAACTCCTCATTGCCAACGATGAGGTCACCCCTGGCGGCTCCATAACTATAAATTCTGGTGAACTCGACACCGGGGGATTGCCGCAGAGTGGGGATGGTCATGGAGTGCTGCTCCCGTCGATCATGGCAAAGGCCGCTGGTAGGTCGTCAGGAGTTCTGACCGCAACTGTCGGTATGCCCTTCATTCCGCGTTTAGCGAGACCGACCAGTGCCCCCGCGGGCGCAAGTTCGATGATGCCTGTCACCCCAGCGGAGACGAATGACTCCATGACTCTGTCCCACCGTACCGGTGAGGAGACTTGATTGACCATGAGTTCCACAAAATCACTGCCACTATGGATCCGGGAACCATCACGATTTGTCCAGATCGGGATGCTGGGATCGCGTATCTCAAGATCGTCAGCGTGGAGCTTGAGTCGAGCGACTGCGGGCTGCATGAACCGAGTATGGAAAGCCCCCGCTACCTGGAGTGGAATAACCCGGGTTCCCGCAAGCGGATTCGTGCTGAGCGTGGCAAGCGCAGGCAGCGAACCGGCAGCCACGATTTGACCCCCACCGTTGAAATTTGCCGGGTAAAGATCGAGTTCCCTGAGCAGCTCTAGCACTGCGCTCTCATCGCCGCCGAGGACGGCCGACATGCCGCTGGGCTCACGCGCCGCGGCGTCTGCCATCGCTTCCCCTCGTTCGCGGACGAAACCGATGGCATCCGTTTCACTGAGGATTCCGGAGAGCGCAGCCGCCGTCACTTCGCCTACTGAGTGGCCAGCCATCCCGGATATTTTTTCCTGTCTCCCGCCGGACAGCACCGCGGTTGCGGTAACGAGCCCCGCAGCAACAATAAGAGGTTGCGCAACTCGGGTATCTCGAATCGTGTCAGCGTCGCTCGCGGTTCCGTGTGCGGCCAGATCGATTCCTGCGCTGTGCGAGATGGCGTCGAGTTGTTCACGACACTGTGGTTCAGCCAGCCAAGGTTCGAGAAAACCGGGGGTTTGGGAGCCTTGCCCAGGAGCAACAATCACGATCACTGCTCTAGTCTGCCAATGATTGCCGCCAGATGTTAGCCGACGGTCACGAAGAACAGTGCAAAAGATTGTGGGAAGCGTTCATCGTGCCATCCGGTTCGTGGCAATCGGCTGGTAGAGATAGTGCTGAGATCAACAGTTCACAGCCTGAGGGCGCCGATCAACGGCGGTGAGACTTTTCCGGTTCGGCAATCGATCCCAAGATCAGCGCAGACTGAAGGATCAGCGCCTCACGTGCCCCCGTGGCATCCCAGCCGATCACATCGCTAACGCGTTTGAGGCGGTAGCGGACGGTATTGGGGTGCACGAATAATTCCCTGGCCGTAGCCTCCAAGGAACGACCACTGTCTAAATAACACCATAAGGTCGTGAGGAGATCGTTGGAATATGACTGAAGAGGGCGATAGATCCGGTTGACCAGTGTTGATCGGGCCAAGGGGTCACCCGCAAAAGCACGTTCGGGCAGTAGATCATCGGCAAGGGTTGGGCGGGGAGCGTTGCGCCAGGACCTCACAACGGCAAAGCCAGCGAGGGCCGCCTTTGCACTGGTGGATGCGTCAACCAGAGCGGGAACTTCATGGCCGAGAACCAAATTTCCTGGGCCGAATCCAGGCTCCAGTTGCACAGCGATATCGAGGAACGACATCGGCGGATTCGCTTCAGGAACGTCAGGACGCGGGCTGGCACGACCGATGACTAAGACGAGACGGCTACCCTGCACTCCAATTAATACGTCGGCGTTGAGATGGCGTGCGGTGCGGCGAAATTGGTCAACATCAAGCATTCTGGGAGCGGTTCCCACGAGCACACACACTTCCCCGTGACCATTCCAGCCGAGTGCTGCGATGCGCGAGGGTAGTTCATTGTCATATTCGCCGCTCAGAATTGAATCAACAACAAGAGCCTCAAGTCGAGCATCCCACAGGCCGCGCGCCTCAGCAGCGCGGGCGTAGACATCAGCGGCGGCGAACGCAATCTCGCGCGAGTAGAGCAGAATACTCTCGCGTAGGACATCATCGTCGTTCTTGATGCGATGTTCCACGACCTCAACTGTGAGCCGAATGAGTTGCAGGGTCTGAGTCAATGACACCGACCGCAGGAGCTCACGGGGGGCTGCACCAAAAACGTCAGCGGCGATCCATGGTGTCGAGGTGGGGTCATCAAACCAGCTAATAAAACTGTTAATGCCGGCCTGCGCGACCAACCCGACTGCTGAACGCCGCCCTGGCGGCATGTCGCTGTACCAGGGAAGAGTCTCTTCCAAGCGTTTGAGGGTCGCCGTGGAGAGCTCGCCGGTAATGGTGCGCAGCCAGGCGAGCGTCTGTTTTTTAGTCTTCTGGACGGGAGGAATGGGTGACTCCTAGCTTTCCCCGCCGACCGAACCGGTCGTGCCGGCAGTCACATCAAGAAGTTGATACTTCTCGATCGCTTGTGCTGGAACAGACGGATCGACCAAGCCACGCTTCACGAGCGACTCCAGGGTCTGAATGACGACAGAGGGTCCGTCAATCATGAAGAAGCGACGGGCAGCAGCACGGGTATCCGAGAATCCAAAGCTATCGGCACCCAGCGTGGCGAAGTCGCCGGGGACAAACTGCCGAATCTGGTCTGGTACTGAATGCATGAAATCGGTGACGGCAATGAAAGGACCATCAGAGCCTGACAGTTTCTGAGTAACGTAGGGCACTCGCTTATCAGCGTTCGGATTGAGGAAGTTGTATCGCTCGGCGTCGAGACCATCGCGTCGAAGTTCGGTCCAGGAGGTGACTGACCAGACATCGGCAGAAACCCCCCAGTCTTCGGCCAGGAGCTGTTGAGCCTCGAGAGCCCAGGGAACTGACACGCCCGAGGCCAGAATTTGCGCTCTTGGTCCCTCGATTGTCGCGGTTTTGAGGTGGTAAATTCCGCGGAGCACGCCGTCAATGTCGAGATTCTCGGGCTCGCTTGGCTGCAGGATGGGCTCGTTGTAGAGCGTGAGGTAGTACATGACGTTGGGGTCAGGATGAGTCCCCCCGTACATCCGCTCAATTCCATCGCGCACGATATGTCCGAGTTCGTAGCCGTAGGCCGCGTCATAACTCACGACGGCGGGATTTGTTGCGGCGAGCAGGAGGGAGTGGCCATCGGCGTGCTGGAGTCCCTCACCGGTGAGCGTTGTGCGACCGGCAGTGGCACCCATAATGAATCCCCGGGCCATTTGATCACCTGCTGCCCACATGGCGTCTCCGGTTCGTTGGAAACCAAACATGGAATAAAAAACGTAGACCGGGATCAGCGGCTCGCCCTGTGTTGAATACGAAGTTCCTGCGGCGGTGAACGCGGCAAAAGCTCCTGCCTCATTGATGCCAACGTGCACGATCTGACCCTGGGGGCTTTCTTTATAGGCAAGCAGCAGTTCACGATCAACGGAGGTGTAGTGCTGTCCGTTGGGGTTATAGATTTTGGCGCTGGGGAAGTAGGCGTCCATACCAAAAGTGCGTGCCTCATCCGGAATGATCGGCACAATACGATTGCCGATTCCTTGATCGCGTAGCAGGTCTTTGAGCAGTCGCGCGAAGGCCATGGTGGTGGCAATTTCCTGC
Source organism: Rhodoglobus sp. (assembly GCA_051646885.1). GTDB lineage: Bacteria > Actinomycetota > Actinomycetes > Actinomycetales > Microbacteriaceae > Rhodoglobus. Next base: position 29,025 of record JBOFDJ010000045.1, on the reverse strand, counting down.
TTTCCTGAACCCTTTTTTGAACTGCCCCAGGTTGATTCTTGGGGGAGGGATATCTGGGTGTATTTTGAGCTTCGTTGCGGCAGATAGCCACCGAGTTGACGGCGCCGCTCCTGCAAATACTGGATCGCCTCATCGCCTTCACCCGGGTGGTAAAACGGCGGCTGATAGGGATCGGCCTCAAGCTCCGCGTCTGTGATCGGCACCCGCATTTCATCGCGAAACTGTTTGAGGTTGTCGAGGCTAAGTTTTTTCATCTGATGGGTTGCGTTACGGCCCTCGAACGATGGACCCAGACCATAGCCTTTAACTGTCTTGGCAAGGATGACGGTGGGCTGGCCTGTGTGCTCTTGCGCCGCTTTGAAAGCGGCGAAAACCTTGCGATAATCATGCCCGCCACGCTTGAGATTCCAGATCTGATCGTCGGTGTAGTCTTTGACCATAGTGAGAGTTCGAGGGTCTCGACCGAAGAAATTTTCGCGCACGTAGGCACCGTTTTCAGCCTTGTACGTTTGGTAATCACCATCGGGAGTGCGATTCATCAGATCACGCAGTGCGCCTTCGGTGTCACGGGCGAGAAGCGAATCCCATTCACGACCCCAGATCACCTTAATGACATTCCACCCTGCGCCGCGGAAAAAACTTTCGAGTTCCTGGATGATTTTTCCGTTACCGCGGACTGGTCCATCGAGACGTTGCAGGTTGCAGTTAATGACGAAATTAAGGTTATCGAGTCCGTCATTAGCGGCCCACTGCAGGGCCCCTCGGCTTTCGACCTCATCCATTTCACCGTCGCCGAGAAAAGCCCAGACCTGTTGGTCGGAGGCGTCCTTGATGCCTCGGTGGGTTAAATAGCGGTTGGACTGCGCCTGATAAATCGCGTTAATGGGACCGAGTCCCATGGAGACGGTGGGGAACTGCCAGAACTCTGGCATGAGACGCGGGTGCGGATAACTCGGCAATCCACCGGAAGGGTGCGATTTTTCTTGACGAAATCCGGTGAGCTGGTCTTCAGTCAGTCGACCCTCAAGGTAGGCCCTGGCATACATTCCCGGGGAGGCGTGACCCTGATAGAAAATCTGGTCCCCCCCACCGGAGTGGCCAGCACCTCGGAAAAAGTGGTTGTGTCCCACCTCGTACAGAGCAGCGGATGAAGCATATGTCGAGATGTGACCACCGACACCCACCCCGGGGCGTTGGGCCCTGTGAACGGTAATGGCAGCATTCCATCGGATCCAGGCGCGGTAACGACGCTCAATGTCTTCGTTGCCAGGGAATACCGCCTCGTCTTCTGCGGCGATAGTGTTGAGATAGTCAGTGGTCGGAACCATCGGAACACCCAGATGCAAGTCTTTGGAGCGTTTTAGCAGGCTGAGCATAATGTCTCGACCACGTTCATGGCCGTGTGTTGCGACGAGGCCATCGAGCGATTCTTGCCACTCCGCGGTTTCTTCCTGATCCCTATCGATGTGGTTCACCGAATACGGATCCTGGTCATTCACCGTCACGTTGACCTCTTTCTTGAAGCGGTGGTGATAACAACCAGGTTATGGCTGTCGTCATAAATCGTGCTGAATATCTGCTGCGCCATAGATTCTAGTTGCCGCCTGTGTAATAGCTCACACAGGCGTAGTATTGCCCATCGTGCCGGTATCCCTGCTGCTCTGGCGCGAAAGGACTGTCTACTATGCCCCTGGCTACCGACACGATGGCACCGGACTTCGATCTCCCAAACCAATATGGCGAGCGTGTTCGTCTCGGCAATTTTCGCGGCAAAAAAGCCGTGGCGCTTGTCTTCTTTCCTTTGGCCTTCTCGACGACCTGCACGACTGAGCTGTGTGCTCTTCGAGACAACTTGGCGCTTTTTAAGGATGATCAGGTCGAACTCATCGGTATTTCTGTTGATTCTAAGGCGACACTTCGTGCTTTCGCGCAGGCGGAAGGGTACAACTTCACCCTGCTTGCCGATTTTTGGCCTCATGGTGATGTGGCAAAAGATTACGGTGTGTTTTTGGAAAGCAAGGGTTTTGCCACCAGGGCAACGTTTCTGATCGATCTTGGTGGCGTTGTCCGAGCCAGCTTTGTTACTGCACCTGGTCACGCTCGCTCGGTGGACGAATATCGTGCGGCCATTGCTGAGTTGACTGCGGTTCGGGTGTAATCAAAGTGCATCGCGCATGCTGTGCCGAGATTCACCGTAGTTCAGTTCTTCGGTCACAAATGTGTTGCTATAGGCTGGGCATGCATTATCTCGGTGTTACCGGATGATGGGCCTTTAGCTCAGTTGGTAGAGCGCCACGTTTACACCGTGGATGTCATCGGTTCGAGCCCGGTAGGGCCCACCAAACAGGGTGAGTTCGGGCAGGCGGCAAGAGCTGCGGCTGGGGTCGCAGGGCTAGCAGGATCAACATCGTCAGTGATCGACGCCGGCACGCGGTTCTGCCGCTTAATGTGGTTTTCTTCTTGGCGAAAGAGACAGGTTCTACCCAAGTTCTCGTGCAGGCGACGGCTCGGCACAACCACGCTAAGCACGACTCCCCGTAGTATTTCTGCATGGCAAACGACGACGAGGCCCCCAACGCTGGATCCCGGTGGTCGATGTTTTCTGCTTCTGGTGACGATCACAATCCAGCGGCACGCGGTTTGGTGCCGACCAGTGCGATCAGCAGCGATTCCGAAGACCCGGCCACGGCGGATGATTCACCCCATGACGTTCACGATGATGACGCGCTTGCCGATGCCCTAGAGAATGAATTTTCGCGGATGTCCACGGGCACGATTCCTGCGGCGGTGGCATCACAGAACGATGGTGCTGCTCTCGACGAAACAGCGTTCGAGCTTCCTGTTTCTGAGCAGGATCCGTTATCGCCAGTGTCTTTTTCTGAACAATCCGATGAGGTTGCCGCCACTCCAAATATCGACAGCGCACCCTGGGCGTCGTTTCCCGCTCCTGACCCTTCACAGGCGGTCCACCTTCCTGAAGGTCCACCGGTGAGCGAGAGTGATGTATCCAACAGCGCAGCAGAAAGTATCGCGCAGGAGTCTCCCGCTATTTCGGCTTCCGAGCCAGGTTCCAGCCCGGAAGCCCAGGACATTGTTGACGGCCAGGAAGCGGAGCCTCTTGCTTCTGCTCCGCACCCAGCTCCACCCAGTGGCCGTCCTGTTCCGAATGCATGGACGGCCTGGGCCCCACTGCCGAAACCACCTGCTGAATCCGATGCGATGCCTTCTCCGGAGGCAGGCAGCGCTGCTCCTGAGCAGGAGGAGCACAAGGAGGACCCTGAGTCGCCCTTTCCCTGGATCGTTGCGGCTGAGGCTGCCGCGGCGAGCTCTGTGCCCCTCGTGCCGCCGGTTGACAGCGATCCTTTTCACTGGTCGATTAGCCCCACGGGCAAAGTTGCATACTCCGAAGCGTTGACCGACGATGAAGGTACTACGGATGCCGCTGTCGGCTCCCAGGAACATCCAACTGCTGAACTTTCAGACCCCACGCCTACTCCGACGACACCATCCTCCCGCGAAGCCACGATGCTTGATCCATTGCTGATGGCCGCGGGTGACCCCGTGCCGACCGAGACGGGGTCGATCACTGTCATCAATCGCTCCTATGAAAAAGAGCTCGAAGATGACGTCGATGAGACCGACCGAGTTTCTCCTGATTCTAGGCACACTGGTACCTCAAATATCGTTGGTTGGGCTACGTCCACTGCCACGAACTCTCCGCCAGCTCGGCCAATCTCCACAGCGCGTATGGCAGATGATGAGCCGGTTTTCTTCAACGATGAGCCGCAGGACCAGAATGCGTTCAGCCGTGAAGGCAGCGGCATAGAACCCACTCCGGCTGACCTGAGAGCAGGTCAGGCCGCACGACTTTTTTGGTTGTGGTTCTCGGCTAATTCTTCGATCCTCAGCGTGGGACTTGGCGCAATTCTTGTCACTATAGGCATGAGTTTGACTCAATCCCTGTTTTCTGTGTTCGTGGGGCTTGCGCTTTCTTTTATCCCTCTGGGAGTCACCACTCTCGCTGGTAGGCGCAGCGGACAGCCGACCATGATTGTTTCGCGGGCAATTTTTGGAGTCGTTGGCAATGTCGTTCCCGCTGCGCTTGCCCTACTTTCCCGAGTTTTTTGGGCCGCAGCGTTGCTGTGGTTGTTTTCTTCATCGATTGCGGCGAGCATTTCCGGCGGCACTGCTACTGTTGCTCAGGCCATGCCAGTCTCCCTTATAGCGGGTTTCGCTCTTGCCGTATTGTGTGCATTTCTGGGTTATCCCGTGCTAGCTCGCCTGCGACTGATTGTGAGCATCACTTCCGCCGCACTGATCGTCGGGCTCATTGCAGCCACCTCACCGTTTATCGATCTTGAGCAGGCGTTTACCGCATCGGAAGGCTCGTGGCTGCTCGCACTTACCGGGGCAGTTCTGGTGTTCAGCTTCGTGGGCTTGGTGTGGGCGCAGAGCGGATCGGATCTCGCACGGTATCAGCGTCCTGATTCTCCTGCCGCTACTTCGATGCTCTGGGCATCGTGTGGTGCTGCCGTCCCTAGCTTCGTGCTGATCGGGTATGGTGCGCTTCTTGCTGCATCTAATCCAGAGATTGCAGCAAACTTTGCGACCGAACCTCTTCTCGCGCTGTCGAGTGTCCTCCCTGACTGGTATCCAGTTCCTCTTGTTGCTCTTGCCGCAGCTAGCTTACTTTTCGGTGTCACCATTGCCATTTATTCTGGTGGTTTCGCTCTGCAATCCATCGGTGTCAGACTCAGTCGGCACTGGTCGACGCTGATCATCAGCGCCATGGTTGCACTCGTGGCTGCGGTGATGGCACTGGGGATCACCACAGGAGCTACTGAATTGTTTCGGGATCTTGCTACCACGGTTGCGGTTCCTACAGCAGGGTGGATCGGTATTTTCGCAGCCGAAACGCTCATGAGAAACCAGCGGTTTGACGCTCCTTCGTTGCTGACGCGCGGTGGAGAATATCCCGATGTCCGTTGGACAAACCTCATAGGACTGGTGGGGATAAGCCTCATCGGCTTTGGTTTCACTTCCGCGACACCGCAGTGGTTGTCCTGGCAAGGCTATCTCTTTGGGGCTATAGGAGTGCCGCTGGACAGTTCTCTTGCGGGAACTGACCTCGGTGTTCTTCTTGCCCTGCTCTTGGGTGGCATGGTGCCACTGGTCACCGCGATGATTGAGTTTCGACGCCATAAAACCGTCAGTATGTGAGCAGCACGAGCCTGAGTGATAGTGTCTAACGCCCTTAGACTAGGGGTGTGATGACCACTGTCGCTGATGTTGTTGCGGTATCCGAAAGGCTGTGGCCTACCGTTGGTGCTGAGACTTGGGATGCTGTTGGGCTGATTTCAGGCGACCTGGATTCCCCAGTCACCTCTATTTTGTTGGCACTGGACGCCGTGCACGATACAGCACACGAGGCAACAGATATGGGAGCTACCATGCTCCTGGTGCATCATCCACTACTTTTGCGCGGAGTGACCACTGTTGCTACTGATCGCTACAAAGGTGCCGTTCTCACCACACTGATCACAGCTCAGTGTGCACTGCTCGCGGCACATACCAACGCTGATGTTGTCAGCACCGGAACATCGGCCATCTTTGCCCAGAAACTCGGACTTATTGAGACGCGTCCGCTGGTTCCGGGCGCGCATCCACACGAAGGTATTGGTCGTGTAGGGAGATTACCATCGCCGACAACCTTAGGTGATCTCGCTCGCTTTCTCGGCACAGTTCTTCCGCCCACTGCCGGTGGAATCCGGGTATCAGGAGAGTTCATGCAACCGGTCACCACCGTGGCGCTCTGCGCCGGAGCGGGGGACGCTTATCTTGCTCATCCGAATGTGACCGCAGCGGACGTCTTTATTACGAGTGACCTCAGACACCACCCGGCATCTGAGGCTCGTGAAAACTCACGTTCGCGCCGCGGTCCTGCACTTATTGATGTGTCACATTGGGCTAGCGAATGGTTATGGCTAGAGGCCGCGGCGGCCGAATTGCGGGCTCAGTTGCCTGATGTGTCGGTTACCGTGAGTGAGATAAGAACGGATCCCTGGGATTTTGTGATCGTTCAATGAAGCAACCTGCGAGTGCTCCACAGCACAATCGCGATCAGATTTTCTATTCAGCAACAGAGAGAATGCAGCCATGTCGATAACAGCTAGTCCGGATGATCAGGCTCTGCTCCTTGAATTACAGGCCCTAGATACCGCACTTGCGCAACTCAATCACCGTGCTAAGAACATTCCACAGCTCGCCACGTTAACCGTTTTGGGGGAGGAGTCAGCAGCTGCACGTCTACTTCTTGCTGAGCATAATGGTGGTCTTGACGATCTGAAGAGTGAGCTGAGTCGAGTCGAATCAGATGTTGATGTGGTGCAGACTCGGATCACTCGCGACAGTAATCGTCTCCAGACGAGTTCATCCGTCAAGGATGTTGCGGCATTAGAGCAGGAACTTGCAGCGCTACGTAAGCGTCTGTACGACCTAGAAGAAATTGAGCTTGCGGTAATGGAGCGCCTTGAGCAGCAACAGTCCGCTGTTGACGAGACCTCAGCCCGGCTTGCGGACCTCACAGCAAAAACGACCGAGGTTGAGGTTGAGCGCGATGCGGCACTGAGCGCCCTCAACGCCGAACGCACGGTCGCTACGACGGCTCGACATGACCTTCAATCCGCGATTCCGGCCGATCTCCTTGCCCTATACGAGAAGCAACGAGGACGCTACGGAATGGGTGCATCCCTGTTGCGCGGGGGAGTGTCCCTTGCTTCGGGGGTGAAGTTGCTAGAAAACGAAATGCAGGCAATCCGTGCTGCCGCCCCAGATGAGGTTATTTTGTGCTCCTCTAGCGAGGCGATCCTTGTTCGTACCAGCGAGTCTGGGCTGCAGTAAGAGCAAACGCGCTAAGATCGCAGAGGAATGGGTCGACAAGACGGTCGCGTTGGCTGCTGCGTCTTTCGGGATGCGATGGCTGCCGAGGAACGTCCGGGCTCCACAGAGCAGGGCGGTGGGTAACACCCACCCGGGGTAACCCGCGAGATAGTGCAACAGAAAACAAACCGCCACGAAGATGATTTTCGGATCATGTTACGAGGTAAGGGTGAAACGGTGGTTTAAGAGACCACCAGCGGTCGGGGTGACCTGATCGGCTATGTAAACCTCGTCCGGAGCAAGGTCAGACAGGAAGTGCTAGAGGTTGCTCGCCCAGCTTCCGGGTAGACCGCTTGAGGCGTTCGGTAACGTACGTCCTAGATAGATGACCGTCCAGGGTGCTCAGCATCCAGACAGAACCCGGCGTATCAGTCGGCCCATTTCTCTATATCTCATGCTGCGCCAGATGTTTCTCGGATCTGGGCTTTGGTGTAGTCGCTAGTGCTGCTGAGCCGAGAATTCCCGCAGAGTTTCGATGAACTGCCGGAACAATAGGCGTCTGAAGTTGCAGTAAGGGCAAAAAATCCTGATGGTCTTTTGATACTCCACCGCCGACAACAAAAAGATCAGGGGAGAACAGCGCTTCGAGATGAGCGTAATACCGCTGTAATCGTTGCGCCCACGCGTTCCAGTCAAGCCCCTCGCGCTCTTTCGCCGCAGATGAGGCGCGGGCTTCGGCATCATTCCCATCGATTTCGAGATGGCCAAGCTCAGAGTTCGGCACCAGGATTCCGTTGTACATCAGGGCACTTCCAATACCAGTACCCAGAGTGGTGAGTACAACGAGGCCAGACACATCTTTTGCGGCACCATAACGCATTTCTGCAACACCGGCGGCATCTGCATCATTGACGAAGTAAATATCGCGTTTGAGGGCCCTCTCAAAAAGTTTTTCTGCCTCAAGCCCGATCCATTCTTGTGAAACATTTGCAGCGGACATCGTGCGGCCATCTCGCACCACGGCTGGGAAACACAGACCGACAGGGATGGTGGTTTCCACGTCACCTATTTTTTCGATTAGCTCGATCACGGTGCGGACGATATCGTCGGGCGTAGCGCCCTCAGGAGTCGGAAGTTTTATGCGGGAGGTGACGAGTGCGCCTGCTTCTGTATCAACCACGGCACCCTTGATTCCAGTGCCACCGATGTCGATTCCCAGTGCGTGAGTCATAATCTGTGTTCCTTCGCCTTGTGCCCTAGTGCTCGTGACCGATCCCGGAGATTGACCGGGCGTGTCTTTGACGCTGAGGCGACATACAGTTGATCATAGCTCTGTGTCTTTCTCACCATAACAATCACAGAAACGAAGGTGCCGATGACCGAGTGGTGGTACAACAATAAGACTGGTGCGGTAGAGGAAGGTCCGCAGTCATTGGGATCAGATCGCGATGGGCCTTTTGCATCGAAAGAAGAAGCAGAGCGTGCGCCGCAGATTGCCGCAGAACGTTCGCGTCGGTGGGATGAAGAAGACGCGGAAGACCATGACTGAGGAGCTGCTACCACTGTAGATCTGCTGAACTCAGATTTGTTCGGCTCAGTATGAGTGCTCTGGGGTGGGATAGGTTCCAGCCGAAACATCGCTGCGGTAAGCATGAACAGCTTCGGTGAGTGTGGTGCGCAAGTCAGCGTATTGCTTGACAAATTTCGGTATTCGGCCCTTGGTGAGACCAGCCCAGTCGCTCCAGACGAGAAGTTGGCCGTCCACATGTGGACCTGCGCCAACGCCGATGGTCGGGATAGTGAGTTCCTGAGTTACTTGAGCTGCAGCATCAGCCGGGATCATCTCCAGTACGACCGCAAATGCCCCAGCACCCTGCACAGCGTGTGCATCGGCTAGCAGCTGGTCGAGATTGTCACCTCGACCCTGAATGACATGGCCACCCAAGCCATGTTCGCTCTGCGGCGTAAAGCCAATATGTGCCATCACCGGTATTCCCGCGCTAACTATTCGGCGGATCTGCTCAGCGCTGCGCACACCACCTTCAAGCTTTACCGCATGTGCTCCCGTCTCTTTCATAAAACGAAATGCTGTGTGCAAAGCTTCATCGGGGCCAGTTTCATAGGATCCAAAAGGCAAATCGGCGATAACGAAGGCCCGAGATGCGGCACCGGCCACAGCACGTGTGAGCGGAATGAGGTCATCTATCGAGACGGGGAGGGTAGTCTCGTATCCATAGACATTGTTACCTGCAGAATCGCCGACGAGCAGAAAATCGATCCCTGCTTGGTCAAAAATTCCCGCGGTGAGCTGGTCATAGCTGGTGAGGCCGGTGATTTTGATTCCATTTTCTTTGGCGCTCTGAAAATGTCTTGTGCGAACGCGTTTAGGAGGCAACGGGGATTCCGGTGTGGAGTCACTCATAACAGAGAGTCTAACCAGCACGCAAACTCTAAACGAGGCAAACTAGTACTCTGACTACTGCTGTAGTTGAGCGGTTCAAACTGTGAGCAGTCACCTGAGACATACCAAGGGAGCTTGATGGACAAGCAGCGCGACTTCGTTCTTCGCACAATCGAAGAACGGGGGGTCAAGTTTGTTCGACTGTGGTTCACCGACGTTGTCGGTACCCTCAAGAGCGTCGCGATCGCTCCGGCCGAGGTCGAAGGGGCTTTCGCTGAAGGGCTCGGGTTCGACGGCTCGGCAATCGAAGGCTTCACGCGCGCCTATGAGGCTGATATGCTCGCGCATCCTGACCCCACCACATTTCAAATTCTCCCGTGGCGCGGCGAGATTGATCCTACTGCTCGGATGTTTTGCGATATTACGACGCCGGACGGCCAAGCGGCTGCGTCAGATCCGCGTAATGTTCTTAAGCGGGCTTTAGCTAAAGCAGCTGATCGAGGTTTTACCTTCTATACGCATCCAGAGATCGAGTTCTACCTTCTTAAGTCTCCGAAGCTCAAAGCGGGCGCCCCTGAGCCTGTGGATTCAGCGGGTTTCTTCGATAATGTTCCTGGCGGCACTGCCCACGATTTCCGTCGTCGGTCGGTCCGAATGCTCGAAGACCTTGGTATCTCTGTGGAGTTTAGCCATCACGAGGCTGGCCCCGGTCAGAATGAGATTGATCTTCGCTATGCGGATGCCCTCACCACTGCCGATAACATCATGACCTTTCGCACTGTTATCAAAGAAGTGGCAATCGAGCAGGGTGTCTACGCAACATTCATGCCCAAGCCATTGTCGGGGCATCCTGGATCGGGAATGCATACCCACATGTCACTTTTTGAGGGTGACTCTAATGCTTTTTATGATGCGGCTGGTCATTACCAACTGTCGAAAATTGGTCAGCAGTTCGTTGCCGGGCTACTGATGCACGCGCCCGAGATCACCGCGGTTACAAATCAGTTTGTTAATTCATATAAGCGTCTCTGGGGTGGTGATGAGGCACCGAGTTTTGTTACTTGGGGGCACAATAATCGCTCGGCCTTGGTGCGCGTTCCTCTGTATAAACCGAATAAGGGGCAGAGCGCCCGGGTCGAGTACCGTGCTATCGATTCGGCGGCAAATCCTTATCTCACCTTCTCCCTTTTGCTTGCCGCCGGCTTGAAGGGCATTGAGGAGGGTTATGAGCTTCCCGCTGAAGCCGAAGACAATGTTTGGGAACTGTCCGATGCGGAGCGGAGGGCACTCGGTTACAGTCAACTGCCGGCAAGCCTTGATCATGCGGTTTCCATGATGGAAGATTCTGAACTTGTGGCGGAGACCCTCGGTGAAAGGGTCTTCAACTACGTGCTACTCAATAAGCGCCGGGAATGGAATGAATACCGCGCACAGGTGACGCCATACGAACTGGAGAACAATCTCGAGATTCTTTAGCTGAGTTTCTCCTCATCATGCTTCGATCACCTCTGACACTGACCGAGTTAGCCAAACTCGGTTTCACCGACCTGGGTTCTGCCCACGAGCGTTTGGAACGTCTCGGTATGCCAGAGCTCTTCGCGCATTTTTCTGCGGCAGCGAACCCCGATCAAGCCTTGCAATCTCTGCTGGTATTGCGTGACACGGCACCAACCGCCGTAGCTGAGGTGTTAGCACAGGTGGACTCTGCGGATCGGCTCATTCGGATTCTTGGGGCATCTTCTGGTTTAGGTGATTTTTTTCGCCGTCGGCCAGAACATCTTGAGGCATTGCAGACAACGTTCACCACGCCGCCGAATCAGGAGGAGTATCAGTCTGACTTTTGTACAGCGGTGAACGGACTCCAGGGCGCAGATGCCTGGATGACTCTTCGCGTGCGTTACCGTCGCCATTTGGCTCAACTGACAGCGTGGGACCTGTGCCAGCCGGACCCCTTAGGTGCAGTTCATGACGTGGCCGCAGCGTTATCCGACCTCGCGGGCGCTGCACTTGATACTGCGATTGTCATCGCCCAACGCGGACTGAAGTTTCCTGCAGCAGATATTGCTGCAACGCTTTTTTCTGTTATTGGGATGGGCAAAGCGGGTGCTCGGGAACTGAACTATCTTTCCGACGTTGACGTGATCTTTGTCGCTGAAGGAGTGGAAAATCTTTCCCATGATCGGGCTGTCGAAATCGGCACTCGGCTTGCAATGGACATCATGCGAGGAATCAGCGAACTCGCTCCCGAGCCGGGTTTATGGGAAGTGGACGCAAATCTGCGTCCAGAGGGTAAGAACGGCGCGCTGGTTCGCACGGTGGACTCTCATCTGGCGTATTACCAGCGGTGGGCGCAAAGTTGGGAGTTTCAGGCGCTCGTAAAAGCGCGTCCGCTTGCCGGGGATCACGAGCTGGGCGAACGTTATGTCACAGCAGTGACTCCTTTGGTTTGGTCAAGTGCTAGTCGAGATAACTTCGTTGAGTCTGTGCAACGTATGCGCGAACGGGTGACCGCACACATCCCTAGCCAAGAACGTGAGGTTCAGCTCAAGCTGGGGCCGGGTGGTTTGAGAGACATCGAGTTCACTATCCAGCTGTTGCAACTTGTGCACGGCCAGTCCGATCAGCAGATACGCCAGAGGGACACTCTTTCCGCTCTGGCGGCCCTCGCTGCGAAGGGCTATATCGGGCGCGTCGAGGCAGCGGAGTTTGCTCAGGACTATCGTTTTCTGCGCCTCCTTGAACATCGTTTACAGCTCACCCGACTGCGGCGAACCCATCTCATGCCCACTGATGCTGATGCGCTCCGTGTTCTTGCGCGTGCCACGAGATCCGCTGGTACGGCTGAGGAGCTCGTAGAACACTGGCAGGCAACGAAGCAGGCTGTTCGTCGCTTGCATGAGCGTCTTTTTTACCGGCCCTTACTTTCTGCCGTCGCCGCACTTCCGGATGGGGGGCTTGCGCTATCGACCGACCAGGCCGAGGCACGCTTGGCTGCCATCGGATTTCGGGATCCACGCGGTGCTCTACATCACATGGGAGCATTGACCGGTGGTGTCTCACGCCGTGCCAGCATTCAGCGCACCCTTCTTCCCGTGATGTTGCAGTGGTTCGCCGAGGGTGCAGATCCTGATCGTGGGCTCCTCGTCTTCCGCAGACTCAGCGATGATTTGGGGGAGGCATACTGGTTTCTGAGGATGCTGCGTGACTCTTCCGGGGTAGCGCAGCGGCTCACTCAGGTGCTCGCGGGATCAAGGTTTGTTGGCGAACTGTTCGAGCGGATCCCCGAGGCTGCCGCCTGGCTAGAGAACGAAGAGGAACTGCACCCGCGTTCCCTTGAGCTTCTTGTGGAGGAATCACGGGCGACAGTAGCGCGTCATGCTGGTCATCCTGAGGCCGCAGCCTTGGCGCTACGTACCGCGCGTCGACGTGAGGTGCTCCGCACTGCCCTGGGGGGCATTCTGGGGCTAACATCGATAGCGCAGATCGGCTGTGCCCTCGCCGATATCACCACTGCCGTGCTGACGGGTGCGCTTGCTCTTGTGCATCATCGCGAAGAGGGGGACGCGGGAATCGAGTTTGGCATTATTGCGATGGGGCGCTACGGGGGAGCGGAGCTTGGTTTCGGTTCGGACGCCGACGTGATGTACGTCTACCGGGCGGTTGAGATCTCGGATGTTGAGGCACAGCAGCAAGCCGAGCATATTGTTCACGCGCTCAGCAAGTACACCGAAGATTTGCGTGTCCCGCTCGATCTCGATATTGGTCTGCGTCCCGAAGGGAAAAACGGGGCAATCGTGCGCTCCCTCGATTCTTACCGCGCCTATTACGCTCGTTGGTCACTCACCTGGGAAGCTCAGGCGCTGCTGCGTGCTCGCGGGGTTGTGGGCGACGAAGCTGTGATCGCGGCGTTCACAGAACTTGCGAATGAGGTTCGGTACCCCCAGCGCATTAGCGAGCATGACGTGCGTGAGGTGAAGCGCATTAAGGCGCGCGTCGAGGCGGAGCGTCTTCCACAAGCAGCAGATCCTGCGCGACATCTCAAGTTGGGCAGGGGGAGTCTGAGCGACGTGGAATGGTTCGTCCAGTTGTTGCAACTACAACAAGGGGCGCGGCTTGAGGGCTTGCGAACCACGTCGACTCTTGAAGCACTCGCGGCCGCTGCGACTGAGGGTCTCATTACGGAACAGGATGCACGCAAACTCAAAGATGCTTGGGTTCTTGCCTCGCGCGCACGCTCTGCCATGACGTTGTGGACATCAAAAACTGCCGATGTGCTACCGACCGACCGCCAGCAACTTGATGGGGTAGCGAGACTACTCGAATACCCTCCGGGTTCAGCAAGTCGCTTCGAGGAAGACTATTTGCGCGTGACTCGGCTGGCGCGACAAGTATTCGAAAAGCGTTTTTACGGCCCGTCTCCTGCTGCTTCAGCTAAGAATAAACAGGAGATCTGATCTGAAAATTTCCCGAATGTCACGCCCCTGGATGTTAGTGAATTCGCTCAGGCAAGGCCAGTCGGACGGCGAGTACAAGAATGGTGTCACACTGTACCAAGATCGATAAAGACCCTTGCTCAATCTGCTTTCTGGAGGGTGCCTCAGCCAGAGACATAGCTGGCAAGGTGCTCACCAGTGACCGTGGCGGGAGTGCTGACCAGTTGGGTAGGAGTGCCCTCAAAGATAACGCGGCCTCCATCATGCCCGGCACCAGGTCCCAGATCTATGATCCAATCGGCGTGTGCCATAACAGCTTGATGATGCTCAATGACGATAACGGATTTTCCTGAGTCGACCAGCCGATCCAGCAGGGCGAGCAACTGGGCGACATCGGCGAGGTGCAGTCCTGTGGTGGGCTCGTCGAGCACATAAGTATCGCCTTTATCGGCCATGCTGATCGCCAATTTGAGTCGCTGTCGTTCCCCTCCGGACAACGTGGTGAGAGGCTGGCCCAGACGGAGGTATCCGAGACCTACATCGGCGAGTCGGCGGAGTATTGCGTGCGCAGCGGGAACCCGGGTATCGTCTGCTGCGAAAAATTCTTCTGCCTCGATCACTGACATTTCGAGCACTTGGCTGATATCAGCGGTGCCGAGGTGGTACTCCAGCACCGATTCCTGAAATCTTTTTCCCTCGCATATCTCGCAGGTGGTGGCAACGCCCGCCATCATTCCGAGGTCGGTGTAGATAACCCCGGCCCCAGTGCAATGAGGGCAGGCACCCTCGGAGTTAGCACTGAAGAGTGCCGGTTTGACGCCGTTAGCTTTCGCGAATGCCGTACGGATTGGCTCGAGAAGCCCGGTATAGGTCGCGGGGTTGCTGCGTCGTGAGCCACGGATCACGCTTTGATCAATAGACACAACACCATCGCGTCCCGAGACCGATCCGTGTATCAGCGAGCTCTTACCTGAACCCGCTACACCGGTCACCACAACTAATACCCCGAGCGGGATATCAACGCTGACATCACGAAGGTTATTGGCTGTCGCGCCGCGGATCTGCAGCGCTCCGTGAGGAGCGCGGACCGTTTCTTTGATGGCGGCTCGGTCGTCGAGATGGCGTCCGGTCAGAGTTCCGCTAGTTCGCAGCTCCGCGACGGTGCCCTCAAAGCAAATGCTGCCACCGGCTGTTCCAGCGCCAGGGCCGATATCGATGACGTGGTCAGCAATAGCAAACATCTCCGGTTTGTGTTCCACCACAAGCACTGTGTTGCCCTTATCGCGCAGTTGCAATAACAAAGCTTTCATGCGCTCGATGTCATGCGGGTGGAGCCCGATGGTGGGCTCGTCGAAGACGTAGGTGATATCAGTGAGAGAAGAGCCCAGATGGCGGATCATCTTGGTCCGCTGTGCCTCCCCGCCGGACAGGGTTCCGGCCGGCCTGTCTAACGAAAGGTAACCCAGTCCGATGTTGACAAACGAGTCAAGGCTGTGTTTTAGGCTGGTGAGTAGTGGCACCGCAGATGCTTCGTCGATGCCGTGAATCCACTGGGCCAGATCACTAATTTGCATAGCGCAGGCCTCGGCAATATTGAGACCATTGACTCGCGAAGATCGAGCCCCTTCATTGAGTCGCGAACCCTCGCATTCTGGGCAAGTGGCGAAGGTCACCGCCCGATCAACAAAAGCACGAATATGCGGCTGCATTGCTTCCCGGTCCTTGGAGAGAAAAGACTTTTGGATTTTCGGGATCAAACCCTCATAGGTCATATTGATGTCTCCAACCTTGACCTTGATGGGTTCTCGATAAAGAAAGTCGTTGAGCTCTTTTGTGCTGTAGTCGCGGATCGGTTTATCGGGGTCGAGAAATCCGGAGCCTGTGAAAATCCGCACCCCCCAGCCTTCTGCGGTGTAACCAGGGATCGTCATGGCCCCCTCGGCTAGCGACTTTGAGCTATCAAAGAGCTGGGTCAGGTCGATGTCATTGACGGTACCCATTCCCTCACAGCGCGGGCACATCCCGCCCGTGATGGTGAAGCTGCGTCGTTCTTTTATCTCGCGACCGGCGCGCTCAAGCGTCACTGCGCCCGCTCCGCTGATCGACGGAACGTTAAAAGCAAAGGCTTGCGGCGAGCCGATATGCGGTTTCCCCAGGCGGCTGAACAGTATCCTCAGCATTGCATTCGCATCTGTAGCGGTACCGACAGTAGAACGAGCGTTGGCACCCATTTTTTCTTGGTCAACGATGATTGCCGTAGTCAGTCCCTCCAGAAGATCGACATCGGGGCGCGCTTGCGCTGGCATAAAACCCTGAAGAAATGCGCTGTAGGTCTCATTGATCATTCTCTGAGATTCCGCTGCGATCGTCGCGAAGACCAGTGAGCTTTTTCCCGAACCAGAAACGCCAGTGAAGACCGTGAGTCGGCGCTTAGGGATGTCAACGCTCACGTTTTTGAGGTTGTTTTCGCGCGCACCATGAACTCGGATCAGGTCGTGACTGTCGGCTACCGGGAGACCGGGGGACTGGGCATTCGCCTTGATGGATGCAGCCATCTGTCTATCCTCGCTTGTGGACGGGGCGGTCCGACAATGGTTTTCACGCCCTCGTATCGAATTCTATGGGCGTTTTTCTCATTCCAGGACGAGGACTCCGCGACTTCTTCTCACGCATTGTTCAGTTGTAGTCAGCGCTCACGGTGCGCAGTGTTCCATCGAGTCGAAGGGCTGAGCCGTACGGGAGAACCCATTGCGGTCGGGTATGCCCGAAGGGAACTCCCACACAGATGACTGCATTGGGGTTGTATTTCATAACCTGCTCGATAATGACGTTGCGTTGGGACGCACGGAGCTCGGCGCGTCTGACTGCTGGCGGAACAACAGCATTCAGTTCGCTGACGGGTGGACGAGCAACCAAAACCCCGGCGACGATCTCCAGCACACCTCGCTCTCCGAGTCCGCGGACCCACTGATTCACTTTCGTTGCAGAGGGAAGCTCCTCGCTGGTCTCCAGCAGGAGGATCGTTCCCGCGAGTTCGGCAAGGGGAGGCATCCGATTGGCCATGGCGATCTGGTCAATGACCTCGATACAGCCACCCCAGGTCTTTCCCTGAACTGCCATACTCGGACCGGCCCAGCTCCAGGGTTCAGTCGGTTCCCTAACTCCAAACTCGCTCAGCGCGCGAGGGTCAGACCAGGGGAGACCGAAGTCCTCAGATTCACCAGGCTCAGCGAGCTCGATGACCCCGCCGTCCAACAGCGCCGCGCGTAGCGAAGCGCGGTGGACGGCATCGACACGAGGGCCGGGCCCAAGGTGTACTTGGGTCGAGCCACCGTAGTAGCTAGGGACGCCGAGAGCCCACAGAAAGTTGTGCAAGTTCGTGTTGTCGCTGTAACCAAGGAAAGGTTTTGGATTCGCCGCGACGACATCCTCGTCGATATGTGGAATAACTGTGATTTGATCGTCACCACCGACCGTGGCAAGTATAGCTCGGATACTCGGGTCGGCAAAGGCTGCTGAAACATCGGCTGCCCGATCCCCAGCACTTGCGTCGAGCTGGCGCGTCGTCGGAAACTCGACAGGAACCAGCCCGGTTATGTCAGTGAGTCGTCGCATGGCTTGTTCATGAAGCGCTACAGACACAGCAGGTGCTGCAAATGCTGGTGACAGGATCGCGACACGATCACCAGTTTTTGCCTTGGGGGACTGGCGGAAAGTGCGGGAAGTCATTCTCATAGTGAATCAGACAGCTATCAGTTACACCTATTTGACATAATGTGCATTATCAGATTAATTACTGCGGAACAAAAAGCTCCATCAGATAACAGGATGTGCGGTGGTAACTCTGTCAGGTATCTCTGGAATAATGACCACGTGTTCTTTTCACCAGAACTTTATTCCCGAATTTTTGCGATTTCAGCTTTGAGCGCTGCGGTGTTCGTTTGGCTGATTTCTTGTCTCGGTGTTGTCAGCATCTTGTATGCTTCGGCTCCTTTTGCCACCGTCTGGCATTGGATACTCGGCATCGCGCTGTCCCTCCTCATCGGCACCTTGGTCATGGGTGCAATTCGCAACACTGTCATGGTTCTTGGTTTTCTGCTGCTGCGGCACAGGCCGCGCTTAGATGTTTCTCCGGTTAGGGATCTGCGCTCAGCGAGAGTTGCACTTCTTTACTGCACCGCTAATGATTTCGATGGTGAGGCGCTTATGCGTTCGATGGAGCAGAGTCACCACGTGCGCACGGTCATTCTCGATGATTCGACGGATCCCGACGTGATCGCTCGTATTGACGATTTCGCACTGTCTAACAAAGCTCAGGTTGTACGTCGTGTGACGAGAAGTGGCTTTAAAGCGGGAAACATCAATAACTATCTTCGACTGCATCCTGACGAGAACGATTTCGTGGTTATCCTCGACGCTGATGAGATCATACCCAGAGATTTCGTACAGAGCGCGCTCGCGTACTTTGCGCGGGATGCTTGGGTGGGGATCGTGCAGGGCGAACATAGGGCGCGGCCCGCTCGCACCACGTTCTCAAAGAACTTCATGGGGATGTTTAACACACACATGCGTGTGAGTATGCTGTCACGACCAGCATTGGGTTTCTCTTATTTTATGGGGAGAGGCGCGATGATCAGCATGGAATGTCTGCGTGCAACAGAAGGTTTTCCAGAATTAGTGCTCGAAGATGTTGCACTCAGTCTCGAGGCGCGCAAAAAAGGGTACATTATTGTCTACTCTAACGCTCTCGTTTCAGAAGAAGACTTTCCTATCGATTACTTCGCTTTTAAAAAACAATGGGGAAAGCTGACCGAAGGCCTCATGGAAATTGCTCCTCGAGCTGGGCGTTCTCTGTTCGACCCTCGTCTTTGTGTGCGCGAACGGCTTGACCTGGCAATTGAAGTATTCTCTACTCCCGCCGCGGGCCTGCTGGCAATCTTGCTCTTTGTTGCCGGAGTATCCGGCTTTGGGCCTGCTGGTGGACCGGCCCTCCCCTTCGCCTTAGGAATTTTCCTTGCGGTGGCAGCTCTTATCCCTCTGCTCCCAGAGACGCTTCGAGTGCTCGGCAGCGCTGGTGCAGTTCAGGCGATTCTGTTCTTAGTGCGGACAAGTCTTCTTTCAGCTGCACTTGTCTTCGTCGTACTGGTGGCAATCTTCCGAGTTTCAGTCACGGGCAAAAGCCGGTTCACCATCACACCGAAAAAACCTGACCAACATGATCTGGTCACTGTACTCAGCCGCAACAGCATCGAAGTGTTGTGTGCACTCGCTGCCAGCATCATCTCGCTGCTGCTCACCGGTTCCCTGACGCCGGCAATAGGCTTCATCCTCGGTGCCATCGGCGGGTTGTACCTGTCTTTCAGTGGAGGTCAGCTTGTGCCGGTGCAGCGCCCTTCAGTCCGCGCCAAATTCTGATTTAGCGAGCACTGTCATTATCTGATGTGGGAGGCAATGAAGCCATAAAGTTGCTGATGTCACCCACGTATCGCGTGTGGTTGCTCGGGATGGGATCCACACACGCAGCCGCTATTTCTGCCGCGAATTCGCTCACATTATAAAGTCTTCCCGCTGCTTCCTTACGGGCTTCGATAGCGCCCGGGTTTGCACGTTGAAGAAGTGTTGCCGTGATCGTTCCCTCAATCATGTCACCCGAAACAACCACAAACTCGATTCCCGCTTTGTCGAGGAGAGGGATCATATCTCTCAGCGCATCCTCACCGGCACGCTTACTCAGGGCAACCGGAACATACTCGGGCATGGTGTCGACTGTCTTGATAAAATGCGCTTGATGGCTGGTGATAAAAACAACTCGCGACCCACTGTCCAATAAAGGCATCATGGCCAACAAAAAATCCACCTGCGCATCGCGGTTCAACCGCATTGCATAATCTTCAGACATCCCGCTTTCCATACCGCCAGAGGCATTAAGCACCAGAAGGTCAAGCCCTCCAAGGCTTGACCGAATTTCTTCGACCATTGTGCCCACAGAATCAGGATCGGTCAGGTCTGCCCCGATGGCGATGGCTTGTGCGCCTGCCGTTTGGAGCTGAGCAACAAGTTTGAGCGCTCGTGCTTGCTTATTGCGGAAATTGATCACCACCCGGGCACCCGCTTCGGCCAGATACTTGACGGTGTCTGCCCCAATTCCCCTGGATGAACCGGTAACAAGTGCACGAATGCCAGACAGAGAACCAGATGTCAAAGGGTTATTCACGTGTTCGACCATACCAAGCCTTGCGCATGATGCTACTTTTGAGCGGTAGGCAACGTGGAAGAGGTTTTATCAATGCCCCTGGATTTTATGGTCAGTTACGGGTGGATACTCTGGCTTACGTTGATCATTATTTTTGTCATCATCGAACTATCCACTCTTGAGTTCACTTTTTTGATGCTTGCCGTCGGCAGTCTTGGTGGGCTTATTGCTAGGCTCTTTGGCGCACCGTGGTGGGCACAGATCTTGGTGGCCGGTGTGCTCTCTCTGCTCTTGTTATTGACACTACGTCCCAAGCTACTGAAAGCACTCAGCCGCGGAGGCGATCCTACTCCGAGCAATATCGATGCTTTAATAGGACTTCCTGGAGTCATTGCCGATGATTTTTCTGGCAAGGCTACGCATGTCAAACTCAGTAACGGCGAAACCTGGACTGCCAAACTCTCGAACAGTAACCGCCCACTTATCGCAGGTGAGCGGGTTCTTGTCACCGAAATAGATGGAACTACTGCTGTGGTCGTTCCTGCTGAAAGGACAATATCGTGACTTCTGTAGGCCAAATATTTGGCCAAATTCTTCTCGTTGCCTTCATCGTCATCATTATATCTTTTGTGCTGGTGGTGCTGTTCCGCTCGATCCGGATCATACCTCAGGCTAATACGGGTATTGTCGAGCGTCTTGGAAAATATCACAAAACCCTTTTTCCTGGCCTCAATATTTTGGTGCCCTTTCTTGATCGACTCCGGCCACTTATCGACATGCGTGAGCAGGTCGTTTCTTTTCCCCCGCAACCGGTTATCACCGCAGACAACTTGGTTGTTTCCATTGACACCGTGGTCTTTTTTCAGGTGACGGATTCTCGAGCCGCAACATATGAGATCGCTAACTACCTCGGTGCTGTTGAGCAACTAACCACAACAACTCTCCGCAACGTCGTGGGAAGTCTCAACCTGGAACAAGCTCTCACCAGCCGCGACAATATCAATGGCCAGCTCCGGGTGGTTCTTGATGAAACCACAGGTAAGTGGGGTGTTCGTGTAGGGCGTGTGGAGTTGAAGGCCATCGACCCGCCGCTTTCCATTCAGGATTCAATGGAAAAGCAGATGCGTGCCGAGCGTGATCGCCGTGCACTGGTTCTCACGGCAGAGGGAACAAAGCAATCTGCGATCCTCACTGCCGAGGGTGCCCGCCAAGCCGCCATTCTTTCCGCAGAGGGTGATGCAAAAGCTCAGGTCTTACGGGCACAGGGTGAGGCCGAAGCCATCACCACCGTATTTGGTGCCATTCATGCTGGCAACCCTGATGCGACACTACTGGCATACCAGTATCTGCAGACGCTCCCCAAGATCGCCGAAGGCGCATCCAATAAGATGTGGATTATCCCTTCCGAACTCACTGAGGCCATTAAGGGAATCAGTGCCGGTTTCTTGGGTGGTGCTGGTGGCTCGCGTGGCACATCGACGCCCGCTCCATAGCGGCGACACCGAAAATTACCTCTCCCCTGCCCGCCCACGGGTTTTTGCGCACCGTGGCTTGGCGGTGGACGCGCCCGAGAACACTCTGCTGTCTTTTGCAAAAGCAGTTGCTGCAGGAGTCATCTATATTGAGACCGATGTGCATGCCAGTGCTGACGGTGTTGCCATTATCGCCCATGACCCTGACCTTCTGCGGGTTGCAGGAAGCGCTCTGCGCGTCGACCAGTTAACACTCGCCGAGCTTGAACGAATTGATCTTGGATTTGGCCAATCTTTTTGCACACTGGCCCGGGCTTTAGATACATTTCCCGAGACCAGATTCAATATCGACATCAAATCATTGAATGCGGTCGCTCCAACAGTGCGCACCGTCATGGAGGCCCGGGCCAGTACTCGTGTGCTCATTACGTCGTTTGATGAGCGGCGGCGGGTAGCTGCACTGACCCATTTACCCACAGTGGCGTCTTCTGCCTCTGCCTCACGGTCCGCAGCAGCATTGCTTGCTGCGCGAATCGGAGCAACTCCCCTACTGCGTCATCTACTACGAGATATCGATGCCGTGCAAATCCCTGAGAAAGCTGCGGGCTTACGGACGACAACACCTCGCCTGATTAACATGCTTCATAATGCGGGTGTTGAGGTTCATGTGTGGACCATCAATGATCCTCTACGGATGACACAGCTCCTGAATCTTGGAGTTGATGGGATCATCACTGACCGCCCCGATCTTGCTCTAGAGATTATCGCTCAGCGTCTCTGACGGCGTGATAGTTTTCGTGCACAGCTCTTTCACGCTTGCAGGCCTTTACTGTGAACCGACTGTGAACAAGCTCGCTCAAAAGGCTACGTCCAGCTTGAGGGTTTATATGTTGTAATAACTGCAAAAAGCAAGAGGAGGCCACACAATGGCAGACCGAAATTTGCGCGGGATAAGGCTTGGCACTCAGAGCTTACAGAGCGAAGAGGGCGTAGAGTTTTCCCCGCGAAAGAAAAGCGTGTACCGGGCCACCGACGGAACTACTTTCGACGTGGTTTTTGCGGCTGATGCCGAAGTACCCCACCACTGGGATTCCCCGAAGACTGGCCAGGAAGGAACCCTCCTTAGCGCGAGTGGTGATCCAGTGGTTTACGACCAAGTAGAAGCAAAAATTCCTCGAAGCCACTGGGACATGCTTCTTGAACGTCGTACCCGGGCCGAGCTTGAAGAACTCCTTCAAGAACGAATCGACTATTTGCGCACACGACGAGGTCAACAGAAGATCGGTGCGTAATCAGACCGCTACCATCGGCCTCTTTTCGACTTAAACGCTGAGGCGATACCCCATCCTGTGACCCTAAATAAAGCTTCGACTACTATTCCTGTGCGCATTTTCGATTGCCCCGTCTCTCTCTCGACAAAGGTAATGGGGTGTTCTGCCACTCGGTAACCGGCTCGTTCTGCACGCCAGGCCATCTCAACCTGGAAGCAATATCCCTGCGACGATACCGCCGCGAGATCAAGTTTCCGCAATGCGCTCACTCTGAACACACGGAAACCTGCGGTGATATCACGGATGTGCGAGCGCAGCATCATCCCGGAGTACCAGTTTCCCGTCCGTGAAATCACGCGGCGCAACCATGGCCAATTCTCAACCGCTCCGCCAACAACCCATCGTGAACCAATGACGAGATCTGCCCCGTCTGCGGCGAGCTGAAGCATGGCAGGTAGAGCGGCCGGATCATGCGAACCATCGGCGTCTATTTCGATGGCAAGGTCGTAGCCATCAGTAATGGCCACGGTAAATCCGGCAATGTATGCCTGCCCAAGGCCTTCTTTGCTTGCACGATGGAGTACGCGAATTTGCTGATCATCAGCAGCGAGACGATCAGCAAGTTCCCCGGTACCGTCAGGGCTTGCATCATCGACGATCAGCAGGTCAGCTACCGGTACTGCGCGCCGAATGCGTTCAACGATGCGCTGGAGTCCCGCAATCTCGTTATAGGTGGGGACGATGACCAGTGTCTTCGCGACAGTCAAATCCATGTAGCAGCTACTTTTTCTTCCGGATGGTGATTGCCGCGATAATGGTGGCCGATAGGCCTAGGGCCGAGACAAGCCACTCACATTCTCGACCGAACAACACTGCTGGGGTGGTCGTGCTGCTGAGCGCAACATCCTGGAGCATCGATCCCGCTGTGTGCCACGGAAGCTGCTGCTGGATGCTGCCATCGGGGGCGATTACGGCACTCAGGCCAACCGTAGAAATGTTGACAACGCTGCGACCGAGTTCCATCGCTCTGATACGGGCGATCGCCAACTGTTGTGCACTTTCGTCAGTTTTACCAAAGTCAGCATTATTCGACGAGGCGAAGATGACGTCTGCGCCATCGAGAACACTTTGTCTCATAAGTTGATCATCAACAATATCGAAACAGATGTTGACCCCGACGGTTATCGTATCTATCTCGAAAACCATATCGGTCTCTCCTGGTGTGTATTCACGCTGGACTAGATCGATGATGTCAGGAGCGAAAAGCCTCCAGAATTGACGATCAGGTATGTATTCCCCGAACGGGACCGGATGTTTTTTATCGTAAAAATCTGTCGCGCCTTCCCTCGCCTTCCACAGCATTACGGTGTTGTAGTAGCGACCGTTGCGGTGAGTTATTCCCTGTCCTATGAGCGGAGCATTCATCTCTCGGGAAACATAATCAAAAACCTGTGCGGTAGAAGGGTCTTTGAGAGGATCATCATATGTCGTGCCCTCCGGCCACAGAACAAAATCTACTCGCTCGTTGAACAACGGAACGGTGGCATCGAGTTGTGCCTGCAAAAGTTCGGTTGCTGTGGATCTGTCGAAATAGCCGGCGGCACCATTGCCTTGAACTGCTGCGACACGAATCGTCTTTTCGGGGCGAACCTCCCAGGCTGGTACAGCCAGTACAACTGCGATGAGGCCGAAGGGCACGGTAACTCTAGCCACAAACGACAGGCCAACAATGCGACACGACTCAACGATCACCGCCATCACAAGAACCATCGTGAAACTTACGCCAGAAATACCAATCCAACTCAACAAAGAAGAGAACAGGCCATCAGACTGCGACATTGCAGCTCTCCCCCACGAGAAGCCGCCATATGGCCAGACTGCTGACCACGCCTCGCGTGCCGTCCAGAGGCCGGCGATGGCCACCGGAAGTAAACCCAGTCGCCCGAGAACGCTCGGCCAGGCTAAAGGAACCCATCGATACGCCATGGTGATGACCACAGCACCAACAGCGGTAAATAAGGCTTGCAGGCTTGACAGCGCCACCATGGGGAGCGGCCCGAGGAAGAGCATTGCCCACGATATGTGATTCAGATAGAAACTGAGGCCGGCAAGGAGGCCTATCAAGAATGCGCTTGAACTGCGGCGACCGATCAGAGCGGTCAGAACAAGCGCTATTGCGATCAGGGTGAGCGGCCAGAAGCCCTGATCTGGAAAACCTGCATCCATGACGGGGCCGGATGCAACCGCGAGAATCAGCGCGGCCCACAACGGAAATATGGGTCGCGTTTGATTACCGTTAAGAACGTTCTTCTCCCGAATTGAGTGCCCGGAACCATAGCGCACTGTTGCAAACCTCATCACGACTCACGCCACCGAACTGTAGGCGACAATTCCACGGCGAACCGAATTAAGTGCGGCCCGTGCTGTGCGCCCAACCTCTCCATCAGCAACCAAAGAAAGTTGGTCAAGAAGGTCGATAACTTGCTTAGTGACCCGCACGAAGTCTCCAGCTGCCATATCAGCCTCACGAAGAACTGCATCAAGGCTCGTACCGCTAGCCCAACGGTACATTGCTAGCGCGATTCCTGCCGAGGGTGGTTGACTACCAGGAAGCTTGTGCATTCGCTCGAGGTCGTCCAATTCGCTCCACACGATTCCGGTGTGCTCGAAAACTTGGCGAAACCGTCCACGAGGCAGATGGTGCTCACTGAGCTGGCCATCGTCGCGCCGCGGCTCGTAGACGAGGGTCGTCACCATCGCGGCTAGCGATGCCGTATCCAGAATATTCCACAACCCGCGTCGCAGGCATTCGGCGACGAGGAGGTCGCGCTCTCCATAGATTCGCCGCAGCATCCTGCCATTCGCATTAAGAGAAAGTTCTCCCCCTGGTGCACTCATGAATAGATAATCGAGTTGTATGAGCACCTCGGTTACCCGGTCAAACACTTGAGCAACGGCTCCGGTCCGACTCCGGATTTGTCGTACTAGCTGCTCAGTCTCACGTTTGAGCTTCCACCAGCGTTCAGCCCATCGTGCATGTTGTTCGCGGTCAGGACAGGTGTGGCAGGGATGCTGTTTGAGACGACGACGCACATGGACAAGCTGCTGCTGTCGTCGATCCCACTCAGCACGGCTGCCAGTCCTAGCCCGCCGCTGGCTCTGACGTTCGAGATCGCTGAGCTCGCGACGTATACCCGAATAAACCGCATAGTCTCCGAGATGACAGGTCATCGACTGAGAGTAGCCTTCGAGAGAATGTTCCTGAGAACGCACTGTGCGGGCGAGGTCAACAACGGCGCGATCAGCCTGAAATTGCGCAAAACTGGATTCGAGAACTTCACGTGCGTGTGTGCGCCCGAATTGCTCGATGAGGTTGACAGCCATATTGTACGTTGGTGTGAAGCTCGACCTCAGCGGGTAGGTGCGGCGGGAGGCCAACGATGCCACGGCTTGCGGATCAAGACCATTCGACCAGTGGATTACGGCATGACCCTCGACATCGATTCCCCTACGACCAGCTCGGCCCGTAAGTTGGGTGTACTCCCCCGCAGTGATGGGAACACGCGCCTCACCATTGAATTTCTCGAGCTTTTCTAGCACGACAGTGCGAGCAGGCATATTGATGCCCAGGGCCAAGGTCTCCGTGGCAAATACGACTTTCACCAGCTTTTTTTGGAAAAGTTCTTCCACGACTTCCTTGAAAGCCGGGAGTAAGCCAGCGTGATGGGCAGCAACACCTCTTTCGAGACCGTTGAGCCATTCCCAATAGCCTAAGACTGCCAAATCTTCATCGTGCAGTGCACGACAGCGCTCTTCGACAATCGCGCGAATGTCGTTGCGCTCATCAACTGTTGTCAAACGAATCCCCGCCCGGAGGGCTCGTGCCACCGCTTGATCGCAGCCAAGCCGGCTAAAAATAAAGAAAATCGCAGGAAGAAGGTCATTATTATCCAGCAGCTTTACGACATCGGCACGCTCCATACGCCGCTCGTTTTGCTGGTGATCGAGAAAGTAATGACGAGCTGCTCGTGTAGAGCGTTGTTCCCTAGAGTGGTAACCGCTCTGCTTGGCGAGCTGCACCACTTCGGGGTTAACCCGATGCTGTGCTGCTCGGTCCGCGGAACTCATCGCGGCGAGATTCTCTAGCGGAGGTGATTGAGCAAAAAGGTCGATGAGTTCAGATCGAATCAGGATGTGCTGATCAAGAGGTACGGGACGCTCTTCTGACACAATAACCTCTGTGTCACCACGAACAGCCTGTAACCAATCACCAAACTCCTCTGCGTTGGAGACCGTGGCGCTGAGCGAAACCATTGTTATGTGCTGCGGAAGATGGATAATAACCTCTTCCCACACCGCCCCACGGAAACGATCAGCAAGAAAGTGCACTTCGTCCATGACAACGCAGCTGAGACTTTTCAGCATTCCAGAGTTAGCGTAGAGCATGTTGCGTAAGACCTCGGTTGTCATAACGACGATGCGCGCATGAGAATTAATCGTGGTATCCCCCGTCAGTAAACCAACGGCATCCTCACCATATGTGCTTTGTAACTCTTGAAATTTCTGATTGCTCAGCGCTTTCATAGGTGTGGTGTAAAAAACTTTGTGATCGGGGCTATGCAGAGCTCGATAGATTGCAAACTCGGCGATGATGGTCTTACCTGCACCAGTAGGGGCAGCAACGAGCACACTGGAGCCGGCTTCAACAACGGCGCAAGCAGCCACCTGATATTCGTCGAGGTCAAATCGTTGGGCAGCACGGAACTTCGCCAGAAGCGGTAAGCGACTTTTTTTCTTTGCTTCCGCGTAGCGTTCGGCTGGTGACTCTCGTGGCTCACTCACAGTTCGGAAACAGGAATAGCGTCGGCTTTATCCACTGCAGCTCTACGGCGAGCAACGCTGCGATCATGAATCCATGTCACCAATACAGCAGCGAAATAGAGCCCGACCATGGGTATTGCCAGCAAAAACATTGAAGCAACGTCAACAGAAGGTGTCGCAATGGCGCAGAACAGCGTGATTATCAGCACCGCTACCCGCCAGCCTTTAAGGATTGCAGCCGATGAGAGAACTCCAACGAAATTGAGAAGCACAAGAAACACGGGAAGGACAAAACCCACACCCACAACCAGTACCAGCTTGATAATGAAGTCGTAGTAGTACTTCGCATCAAGGACGATCGCGTCTTCTTGTGGGGTAAAGGTTGCCAACAGCTCGACCATATGAGGAAACAGCAGCCATCCGACGACAGCCCCGATCAAAAAAAGCGGAACAGCCGAAAAGAAAAAACCAAAAGTGTAACGCTTCTCCCGGCCGGTGAGACCGGGAACTAAAAAAGCAAATATGTGATAGAGCCAGAAAGGGCTTGCCATGACGATGGCAATGGTCAGACCAATCTGGAGATGAAGATCGAATGCCGCAGAAACCGTGGTGTAACTAATTGTAGCCGAATAATCCTCTGCTATTTTGTTAATGGGTATCCGCATCCCGTCTTTGACCACATCTGTGAGGCTCGGGATGGTGAAAGGAAGACGCAGAAGTTGGCAAATGCCAGACCAATCGATGAAGGCGATGGCGGCGGCGACAATAATGGTGATCGCAGAAGCAACAAGTCTTTTACGGAGTTCACGGAGATGATCGCCAAGCGACATCCGCTCGTCGCTTGCACTGCGCCACCGTCCGGTGCGACGGGCCATCCGTCCTAAATTTTCGGTTTAGCTGTGCCCTTGGGCGAGCTCTCGCCAGCGGAAGCAGATTCTTGGGCAGAAGACTGAGCCGACTCGTCTTGATCGGTTTCACCCTTCATTGTTTTCACTTCACTCCGAAAAATACGCATCGACTGGCCAAGGCTGCGAGCGAGCCCAGGAAGTTTAGGAGCGCCGAATAGTAGCAACACAATAGCGAGGATGACAAGAAGATGTGGCCACCCGAATACATTGCCTAACATGGCGCTCCTTACCTGCCGAGATCCCAGCTATATGTATTCAGTGTACCCGGTAATCACGGCACAGAGACCTAGATGAGTGAGTTCTAATGGTCGTAGGCGGTGAGGGATCGTTTGTTGGGTTCTCCGGTGAGCCAGTTGTGCCAGATTCCGGCGGCGAGGGCGAGGAGTCGGGCGGCGACGCGGGAGTAGACGCCTGCAGGGGTGCGTCCGCCGTGGTCTTCGAGGGTGAGTTGGCCCTTCATCGTGTCGAATACTGACTCGACCCATTGGCGTATTCTGCCGAGTTTCCCGAATCGTTTGGGCTCGTCTTTGCGATCCGGGCGGATGAGCGTTGCTTCGAGTTCGTCGGTGATGAACGTCTCGAACTCGACTCCGGCGAAGCCCTTATCACCGATGATGATCTGGCCCGGGCGGATCAGGTGTCGGTCG
>JBOFDJ010000044.1:0-7574 GCA_051646885.1 Rhodoglobus sp. | reverse complement strand
GCGCGGGCCGAACTGACCGCAATCGTGAGGCTGCTGCTCAGCGATGGCCGACCGTTTCGCGTGGTGTCGCGCAGCTACGGACGTCACGTGCTGATCCCGGCCTACGAATCCTTGATAGTACAGAAGCTCTGAGCCTGCGGCCCACTAATCGAGGGGTGGCCGAAACTCCTTATCGACGATCGAATCGACCCGTTCACGGTAGGTCGAGCCTGCCATATCAGACTCAGCACTCCACTGGCCGAGACGGGCGTGGAAGCTCTCCCAGTCGGTGATCCTGCGCGCCGGGTTTCCGGCGACCACCGTGCCGTCCGGGATCGACCGGGTCACCACACTTCCGGCCCCGACCACGCAGCGATCACCGATCTGCACTCCGGGCATGATGATCGCACCGGCTCCGATGAACACATCAGAGCCGATCTGGATGCGCGCGTACCGGTAGCGCCGACCACGGTCATCCCGAAACAACCAACCGGAGCCGTCGTGAGTCACCAGAGTGACCTTGGAGCTGATGGTCACTCTGTCCCCAATGGAAACCAACCAGGGCTCGGTGGTGATCACCGAGGAGATGATGCGACAGCCATCACCGATCTGCACCCCCGCTGATCGGGCGGCATAGACAGGGTCTTTGACGAGCCTGAGCAATCGATAGCGAAGTGTTTTCCAGTGCATAACAGGTCTCCTTAGACACGAACTAATAGTGACGCTGAGAAATTGGCGGGTGGTGCACCTTTACCATTCTTCCGCACCGACGAGGCTGGTTGGTCGCGGGCGGTAGCCAAGATGCTCACGGGCCGCCGTCAGGTCGAGCGTGCGCTGGCGACCGAGCTGGCTCACGGCGTAGCGGGTCAGCGGTGGGCCAGACGCCCCCCGCCCCGGACCACGACCGGTCGCGCGATACAGCGTTTCGAGGGCGGCAGCGGCAGCAAAAACGATGCGATACGGGATGCTGACCAGTGCGACATCCGCCTTCCCTCGCCGCGACAAAAACTCAGTAATCACGGCAGAAAGCATCACCTCCGTGTCATCACCGATGTTGTAGACACCCTGCGGCCCGGTGAGGGCAAGCTCAGCCGCATCGACCAGATTGTCGATGTGGGTGAGAGTATGGGCGACTCGTGCGCCCTCCGGGAGCACCAGCCTGCTCCCCCGGACTGCACCCAGCAGGCGCGGCAGTAGCGTCGTATCACCTGGACCGTAGACGGCATGGGGCCGCAAGATCACCGCATTACTGCCGACCTCAGCCTCGGCAGCAGCCTTCGACATGGAGTAACTACTGAGAAACCTCCTCGGAGCAGAAGCAGTCTCCGCCACCCGCACGGTGGGACTGAATGCGTCATAGACACTTGAGGTGGAGATGTGCACGATTCTGGCTCCGGGAAAGCTGGCCACCACGGTGCGAGTGCCCAGCCGATGCGCTCGCATCGCCTCGCTTTGAGATGCCCAGTCGTCCGTGAGCGCTGCACAGTGCACCACCGCATCCGCGCTGCCACATCGCGGGCCGGAATCCAGATCCCACTGTTCATAGTGACCGTGCCAGCCACCCGGCCTGCGGCCAAAACCGGTGACCTGATGGCCGCGCTCACGAAGGGCGGTCGCGATGGCACCACCGACGAATCCACTGGCCCCGGTGACAGCGACCTCCATCAGGAGTCCCGAAGCGCGGTGGCCAGTGCGGCCCGATCAAGTTTGCTGCTGCGACCAGACCTGGGCAGGGAATCCATCGTGACAATACGGTCGGGCATCACGGCCGCGTCGATAAGGCCGGGAAGCGCCCGGCGCAGCGCCACCTCATCGAAGTCAACAGTCGGCACAATGACGAGCACAATCGCATCATCGCCGATCTCGTCGGGGACCCCGACCAGTGCTGCCTCCGCCACTCCGGGAATACCGGCAATAACGGGCTCATAGAGGCCCGGATACACATTGGTGGTTCCCCTAATGAACATGTCTTTGCTCCGCCCGCTCAGAACCAGCCGACCGCCCTCGATCCGCGCCAGATCGCCGGTGCGTAGTTCCGTCAGTGGTGGCGAACCTAAATAGCTCAACGCAAGTCCCTTCCCTGCGACCACCAGTTCACCCTGGACGATGCTCGCCTCGACCGCGCTCATCAGCTCACCGACATAATCCCCCGCACCCCGGTAGGCAAGCTTATCGTCGCCGTCGGCAATGGCCACCGGCAGGATTTCGGTCATCCCATAAATGGCGAGGATGGAGGTGCCAGGAAACTGCTGCCTGGCACGCTCCAGCAGTGGGCGCAGCACCGGCGCACCACCGATCAGCAGCGCACGCAACTGTGGGGTTGCTGCGGGTTGACGTTCCAGCATTCGTAGCACAGCATCCAGGGCGGCGGGCACCAGAAACAACACCCCAGCCCCGGCCAGCAGCCGGAGATAGTGCTGCGGCCCTGCCGCGGGGTCGACACCAGCAGGCGGTAAAACCCAATGAGAACCCGAGACCAGAGCCGGGATGCCGACCATCAACTGGTCGGTGAGCACCCGCTCTCCCGGGACAAAGCCGACCCGGGTGGCGAATTCACCGAGACCAGTCCCGAGCGAGTTGCGCGAGTGCACCACCGCCTTAGGATGACTCGTGGTACCGCTGGTGAAGATGATGAGTGCTTCGCCACCGGGGTCGCCCGCCACCGCTGCCGGGGCACCGCTCAGGCTTCGCAGCGAGAGGGCACGAGGCGGGACGCCGGGCAGCCAGCGCCCGGCGTAGAGATGGCGGGCATCCGGCACCACACTCGAATAGTCGGGAAGTTCGAGACCGCGGCGACGTGCGATACCCCTCAGTGGACCGGATGACACGGCGTAGAGCAGCGACTCGGCGGCGACCCAGCGCGGCGCGGCCAGCGCGGCGCGGGCCCGGAACATGGCCTCCCCGGAACCCGGATCAGCGAACACCACCGTGCCACCGGCAGCAATAACCCCGAGCGCCAGGGTGACCGCCTCACGCCCGGGCCGCACCGAGAACAGCACCCGATCCCCGGATCGGAGGCCGTGACGCGCGAGAGCGCCCGCAACAACCAGCACTCGGTCACGCAGCTGACCATAGCTGAGCGTGCGGCGCCCGAGTGTGAGTGCCGGAGCATCCGGGCTGCGATCACAGGCGGCAAAAAACAGGGCAAGAATGTCGTGCGCGCCCCGGTCATCGGGCTTCGGGCGGGAACCGTTTGCCACGGTCATGAGGTGCGCACCAGCAGTGAGGAATAGGAGGGAATCAGCACGCCACGGGCGGGGTGACGGGCCGGAATTGCCAGTGACGCCGTGGCGCGGGGCGCGGTCGGGCCGACGGCATCAAGCAGCGCCTGGAGAATGAGGCGGATTTGCGCCATGGCCAAGGGTGCACCGAGACAAAAATGCGAGCCGGCACCGAACCAGAGCTGCTTGAGAGCAGCCGCAGCATTGGCGGAAGGATCGAAAGCACCGAGAGCGCGGTTAGCCGCAAAAGTGGCAAGAATAACGCGGTCGCCGGGGTGCGCAGCCACAGAGCCGATGGTGGTCTCGGCCACCGCACTGCGCAGCATCACCGGTGAGGGGGTCGTCACGCGCAGGCCCTCAGCAATGGCGGGCTCCAGCAGCGAACGATCAGCGGCGACCAGCGGAAACCAGCCCGAATCCACGAGCAGGGCAATGAGGCGGGGAACATACGACACCAGAGTTTCGGTTCCCGTGAGCACGAACGCGCCTACCGCCCCCATCGCCTCGGTTTCGCTGAGCCCGAGGGAGCACATCCTGCCGGGCACCGTTGCCTCATTGCCTGCTCGATACGCTGACCGTGCCTTCGAGGTCAGCTCGGCAAGAATCCCTCGGGCCTGAGCGATCTGTGGCGCGCTGAGGCGCGGCTGCGAGAGACGAACGAAGCGCGTGATCGACGAGACGCGGTCGAAGAGCTCGGTATCGATCTGTGGCGCATCCATCCCCACCAGTTGGCTGATCATCGCGCTGGCGTAGCGTTTCACCTCGGCTACCAGATCGACCCGTTGCCCGGCACGCAAGCGCGCTGTCAACTCTGCCGTACCGGGGCCGAGGGAACCCAGCACCAAGGGCTCCACATACGCTGGCGCAAACAGTGGGGCCAGGGTGCGGCGGAGGGCGAGGTGATCGGCTCCCTCCATGTTCAGTAACACGCTGGGGCCGAGCACGGGAGTCCACAGGTCGCTCGGGCTGCCGGGTCCAGTTTTGGTGAAATTCTTGGTGTCCATCAGGGTGCCGCGCAGCAGGGAAGCGTCGGTCACCACCACACCGAGCGCCGGAACCCTCAGCACCGGGCGACGTATCGCGCGCAGCAACGGATAGGCGAACGGATGCGCCGCCCGCATCACCCGCTCCTCCCAGCGCGCCGCCCGCTGACTCGATGCCACAGACACTCCCGCCGTTGTCATCGAATATCCACGTTCTCGGGGCGGAAGGCATGGTCTTTGTACCAGAGCAGGGTGTTTTTCAACCCCCAGGCGGTCACCCGGCGCGAGGATCCCAAAACCACCAGATCGCGACGGCGCGCATAGTCTGAGGTAAGGCACCGCACCGCGTTGACGAGCGCGCGATCCTCATGCAAATCCTCAATCGCGGTGCGCGGGAAGCCACCGGCCGCCTGATACATCTCGGCAGTGATCCCGACGTTGCAGCCCGCGGCCATGATGTAGGGCCCGCGATACTCGGCACCGCGATTACTGGGGCGGAGTCGCCCAAACGCCTCAGCAAGCTCCACCGCAGCGCGCAGCATCAACCGCGTCCCGACACCCAAGCCCTCGTCATGCCGCGGCACCAACTCGCCGCCCACCAGGTGCAGGCCCCGGCCACCTGCCGCTACCGGAGTCAGTGAACGACGCAGAGCCGCCGTCCAATCGGCCCTGGGCACGCAGTCCGCGTCAGTACGGCCCAGCATCGTCGCCCCCGCGGCAATGGCCGCGCGCATCCCGGTATCAGCGGCAGCGCCGGTTCCCTTCTGCGGCTCGCTGACGATGCGCCAGCGACTGAACCCCCGAGCGGTGATGAAGTCGCGGATAACCTGAGCAGAAGCATCCGTCGACGCGTTGTCAACAAACACCACATCGATGTCACCATCGCGCTGCGCCGCGAGCGCCTGCAGTGTCGGGACAATACCGGCGGCCTCGTTGAAGACCGGAACGACGATGCCCAGGCTCATAGTCGCACCAGCATGAGGCCGAGGCTGATTCCACCGGCCAGCCCAATCAGCAGGACGAGACTACCGGGCCCGATCATGCCCGCCGCGATCGCGAGCGAGAGTTGCAGGGGCAGGGTCACCGAGGCGAGGTTGCCATGCTGGACCACCGTCACTATTGACTTATCTTGAGCAACCCCGAGCGCCGCAAAAATGGGCGGCAGGTAGGGCAGGGCAACCTGATGAATCGCGACCAAATCGATATCATCCCAACTCAGGTGGTTGCGTTCCAGCAGATCGAGAACCGGCTGCGGGCCCAGCTGAAGAAATGCTCTCTGCAACGCGGCCCCATCCATATCGAAGTAGCTCAGTTCTGGATCGCGAGGATTCATCGAGCCGCCGATAGACAGGGTTCCGACCGCCCAATTGCTCGACACGGCAAGAAAACTGGAATCGAGGATGCCCGTCGCAGGGTCATCGGTCACCTGCAGAATCACCGCGGCACCGGCATCGCTCATCGTGTACCCCGGGAACGAGCGGATGAACCTCTCAGGATCGTCGAATCGCCAGCGCACCCCGTGCGAGGGCTGCTCACCACTGGCCACCAGCACCCGCTGGTACTGTCCGGCGGCAATCAGCGCCTCGGCTACCTGAAGGCCATTAAGCACACTATTGCAGGCGTTTTTCACGTCCATCACGGGGCAGTTCAGCCCCAGCTTTGCCGCCACAATATGGCTGGTCGCCGGCTCGATGAGATCTTGGCTGGCACTCGCGAAAATCAGCAGATCAATGCCACCCGGTGCCTCAGCGAGCGCCTGGCGCGCAGCAGCCACCGCCAGATCGGAGGTCTGCCAGCCTTCGGGTCGCAGGTGCACCGATTCCACCCCGGTCAGCCGAAGGATCAGCCCGGTCGCCAAGCTCAGCCCCGGATTCAGGGCGCGCAACTGCCGCTCGGTCTCGGTCGTAGTGCGCCTGCGCTCAGGAAGATACACACCGAGGCCAGCGATTCGGGTGGAGGCTGGGGGCATCGGATGATCTTAGCCGAGCAGTTCTTCGAGTTCGAGCCAGCGCAGTTCAAGCTCAGACTGGGCAGACTCCACGGCCTGCAACTCGGTGGTGATAGCCCCCAAGCCGAGATAGTCGCTGGGATCGTGGGCAGCGAGTGCATCATGCAGCTGGGCAATCTGCGCGGCATGCTTCTGCAATTTTCGCCCCGCGGCGGCGAACTCCTTCTGCGCGGCGCGCAGCTGAGCTCCGCCGAGCTGCGGCGTCGCACGGGAGTCGCTGGCAGCACTTTCCGAAACTGTGACCGCGGCACCTTCCCGCTTGATCTGAGCCGCGCGCAGCTCCAGATACTGGTCGACCCCGCGCGGCAGATGTCGCAGGCTTCCCTCCATCACGGCATACTGCTGATCGGTGACCCGCTCCAGCAGATAACGGTCGTGGGAGACCACCAGCAGCGTGCCGGGGTAGGTGTCCAGCAGGTCTTCGATGGCGGCGAGCATATCGGTGTCGAGGTCGTTAGTTGGCTCATCCAGAATCAGCACATTGGGCTCCGACAGCAAGATCAGCAACAGCTGAAGGCGTCTTTTTTGCCCACCGGAGAGCTCGTTGACCCTGGTACTGAGCTGGGCGCTGGCAAAGCCGACCCGTTCGAGCATCTGGCTGGGCGTCATCTCTTTTCCGCCCGTGATGTAGCTGCTCTTCTGTCGCGCGATCACGTCACTGACGCGATCATTCCAGATGTCTTCCAACTCCGCGAGCTGCTGAGTGAGGGTGGCGACCTTGATGGTCTTGCCACGTTTGACCCGACCGCTGGTGGGCAGCAGACTGCCACTCACCAGCGAGAGCAGCGTGCTTTTTCCCGCGCCGTTGACCCCGAGGATTCCGGTGCGTTCGCCCGGGGCGATGCGCCAGGTGACCTCCCGCAGCACCGTCCGGGGCTCTGCACCCACTCGGTTGCTGGCGGGATACTCCACCGAGACGTTGTCGAGGTCGACCACATCTTTGCCGAGACGCTGCATCGCCATGGAGGCAAGGCTGACGCTGTCACGCGGGGGTGGCTCGTTGGCGATGAGGGCAGTGGCGGCATCAATACGAAACTTTGGCTTCGTGCTGCGTGCCGGGGCACCCCGACGCAGCCAGGCGAGCTCTTTGCGCATCAGATTTTGACGCTTTGCTTCGGATGCCGCCGCCATCTGGTCGCGCTCGACCCGCTGCAGAATATAGGCAGCATAGCCACCCTCGAATGGCTCGATCAGCCGGTCATGCACCTCCCAGGTGGCGGTGCAGATCTCGTCGAGAAACCACCGGTCGTGGGTGACCACCACAAGACCGCCCGCGTTCGACGACCAGCGCCGCTTGAGGTGCCGGGCCAGCCAGGTAATGCCCTCGACATCGAGGTGGTTGGTGGGTTCGTCGAGAAAAATAACATCGTGGTCGCCGATCAG
>JBOFDJ010000043.1:0-4547 GCA_051646885.1 Rhodoglobus sp. | reverse complement strand
CGTTGGGTTGAATCGCCCATGCTGGAGCGCGATTACCAGCGAGCGCTGCTTGCTGCAGCAGACGGCTCGCAGGGACCCGGCTGGACCTTATCGTGGTGGGTCGCTGGATCGTACCGTCAAAGCACGGCACGAAACTGATGGCGTTGATAGCGGAGAAGCTCGCCAGGTGATCGAGAACCGCTTCTGCTCGACCGAGCACCGCTGGAGTCACGGTGGTGATCACACCGACCTTGCGTCCGCGAGCGGCCAGGAGCTCCAACGCTGCTGCGACTCTTGGATATACAGGCTGGCCGTCGTAGTCGATACGCCACGCATTCCCCTCGGGGTCACCGTCGAAGGAGATACCTAGTTGCAGCTGAGGGTATGTGTCATCGAACAGGTCAAGCCACTGCTCATCGAGCTGAACACCATTGGTCTGCATCGATACACGCACCACATTTGGCTGAGCCGCCAGCTCACGCAGAATTGCTTCGACGCTGTCCCTTCCGGCCGTGAGCGGCTCGCCGCCATGAAGCTCGATAGCAAGCGGACGGCCCTTGAACAGTTTCGCCAACTGCCCAACTTGCTCAGGGCCGATCCGAGCGCCACCTGGTGATTCTTTACGCTTCTCGTAACAGTGCGGGCAGTCAATGTCACAGGTTTCGCCGCGCAACTTCAATATCACTGATACTGCAGCGTCCGCACTGTCGGGTTCGAGCGTACGATACAACTGATTGATACTAGATTGCTCATCGAATGAATTCACAAACCCCCCAGGTGAGTCGAGCGTGAGTTACTCCGACAATTTGCCTAGCAAGGCCCCTTGACCTGACTGCAAGATATGGGCGGCTTCTAGTGGCATCCAAAAGCATTCAAAGTTTGTAGGTACTTGTTCGCCGTCGTGATCTTCTTGGCTCGTCCAGCGCTCTTTCGTTGGCTCGTTAATTTCCAACTGAAAGAAATGGCGATGTTGAATCTCCAGTCGATATGGGCTGACGTCATAGTCGGCTTCGCCCAATTTCCGAACAATCTTGAACTCGCTAAGCCCTGTTTCTTCACTCGCTTCCCGCAGCGCCGCTTCTTCAGGAGTCTCACCAGGCCGTATACTTCCCGCCGGGACCTGAATACCAACCTCTTCGTACGTATAGTCAGTGTGGCGGAAGACTAAAAGGCGATCATCTCGAACAACATAGACAAGCACTTTTTCCTTGACTGACTTCTCGGGCATTGACCATTTCCCCTTATCGCATTAGGCGGTTGTAATTGCAGTTGGTTCCTTCTGCAGTATAGCAAAATCGCAGTTTATTGCGGCTGAGGCGGCCGTGTATTGACAGACTCGTTGCTCATCCATGAACGTGTAGTGCGTCGCCCCGTCAGCATTGCATGGATAGCACCGGAAAGAGTAGCTCTCTGCGGGAGCCCGGGTTCCCCCCAAGGCCCTCGGGGATCCGCATCAAGCTTTCCCCTTCCGGTGCCGAGAACCAGCGTTCCCGATCGAATAGCCGGTGCCAACGACACCGCACGGACACCGGGGTGACACGGCCCCGACACCGGGGGGCAACAGCGTCATCGGCCACCGTGCGCCCAAGACGGTTCGGCGCCGGCTGGTGCGGCAGCGAGTTCGGCCCGCCGGTTCTCGCTGGTTCAACTCCCGAAATTCCGGGCCCTCCGTCTCCACCGGGTTCCGGGTACATTGGATGTTCGGTTCCCGGTCAAACCCACCCGGACTCGGACCGGATTCAAGGGGAGGCTCGGCTCGGACATGACGAACGGCGAGAACAGGTCGAACACACCGAACAGGCCACATCCGGCAATCAGCCCGACCCATACCGACAGCGCCAGCGCCAGCCCTCACGACCAGACTCTCGTCATCCAACAGTGGACTGGCACCGAAGCCAGACAGCTCCGTGCAGCTCTTCGTCTCAGCATGGAGGGCTTCGCCGAGAAGCTGGGAGTCAGTCCGCGCACGGTGACCAGGTGGGAGGGGCGGGGCGAAACCCTGATCCCGAGACCAGAAACCCAGGCCATGCTCGACACGATGCTGTCACGAGCGAGTGTGGGTGAGCGCGGGCGGTTTGGCCGAGGGGTGGAGTTGTCGGTTCTGGCGCGGGCCGAGATGCCAATGGCCCCCAAGCCTGGGCACCAGGGCTTGTTCGATACCTCAACCGGCGAGGGGCTATTCGCGCTCGATCAGGCTGCGACGGATGGGATGGCCGATGAGGTTAGCGTTCGCTCGGTGGTCACGACGGCGGCAGGTGCGTCTGCTCAGTTCGGCCAGTGGGCCGATTCTCTGGGGATCGGCGATCTGGCGCTCGCGACGCTGTGGGCCCGGCTGGGGCAGCTCGCGGTCGACTATGTGTATGCGCCGATGGTGCCGGTCGTTCGAGATCTGAAACGACTCCGGGACGAGGTATTCGCGCTGCTTGTGTCTCCTGATCCAGCCCAGGCACCGAGCCTGTACCTGCTGGCTGGCACCGCGTGCGGTCTGCTTGCGCACGCTTCCGGCAACCTCGGCTACCTCGGGCCGGCAAAGGTTCAGGCGTCGGCGGCTCTTGTCTGTGCGAGGAAGGCGGACTCTCCTATGCTCGCGGCCTGGGTGATCGGCGTGCGCGCTCTCCAGTCCGAGTGGTCCGGAAATGAGATCGCCGCACTGAAACTGATCGACGAGGCACGAGTCCAGGTCGATCGAGAGCAAGATCTCGGCACAGCGGCAGCGTGGCTGGCGGCCATCGAAGCACGAGCCCACGCACGGTCGGGCCGTAGTCACAACGCAGCATTGAGCGCACTGAAGCGAGCCGCGGATCATCGAGTGCGCATCGCGGAACGGGCCAGCGATCCGAATCAGCTCGACAGCATCGGCGGGATCTTGACCTTCACCAAACCCAAACAGCACTACTACGCTGCCACAACCTATCGACGCATAGGGAACTACAGGGCAGCCGCGGCAGAGGCCGAGGCGGCAATCGCGGCGTACGAAGAGGGCCCGATTGAACAGCGCTCGTACGGCGACATATCCATCGCCTGGGCAGACCTAGCCATCGCCCGCGCCAGCGGCCAGAAAGCCGATCTCGACAACGCAGCCGAAGCGCTGGGTGCTATCGAACGACAAGCGCCTGAGCACCGCCTTCCGCCCCTACTCGGTCCATTGACCGAACTAAGGTCTGTCCTATCGGAGTCTCGGACCCACAACTCGAAAAGCGCCATCGCAATGCGGGACACCATCACCGATCTGATCGGCGCCTGCCAACGGCCCGTGACCGAGAGCAGCAGTTGAAACCCGACGCACGGGCCCGCGCGCCGGCAGATCTCGATCAGCTTGTCCTGCATGCCTGTCAGCAGATGGGAATACCCGCACGCCGACTGCGTCAACTCCGACACTTCGCCAACGCCGTCTACCTCGTCGAGGACGTGCCTGTCGTCGCGCGAGTCTCCTACGGCAGCGGAAGCATCGACCGCGCCCGCACGTCGATCACGATCGCTCGCTGGCTCGTCAACGAAGGATTCCCGGCCACCGAACCGGCATCACTCGGCAAGAGCGGCCAGCCACTGGTCTCCGTAGAGCCAGACGACGTCGCGGTGACGTTCTGGCGGTACTACCCGCAACCGATACAACAACTGAAATGGGACCCCGCGACCCTCGCACGCCTCACTCGACAACTGCACGATCTCACCTCGCGGCCCCCGATCCTTCTCGACGACTTCGCGCCACTGCGTTCGGTGCGACGCGCCGCACGGAACTCGCTAGCGAACCGAGCCTTCGACACCGACAGCCTCAGGTGGTTGTGCGAACGAATCGACAAGCTCCGACACGACTACGACAACCTCCAGTTCCCGCTCGGCACCGGGCTGATTCACGGCGATGCCTACACCGGCAACCTGCTCCTTGCCAAAGATGAATCAGCAGTCCTCGGTGACTGGGACTCCGTCTGCATCGGCCCACGCGAGATCGACCTCGCGCCCACCTTCACCGCGACACGATTCGGCCTCGACACAGCCTCAGTCGACAGGTTCGCAGCCACCTACGGATACGACCTCCGAGACTGGCCCGGATACCAGACCCTACGCGCGATCAGAGAAATCAGCACCCTCACCGCACTCCTCCGACACGCACAAACCGACCAGGCCTCAGCCGACGAACTCCACCACCGCCTGAGAACCATCCAACGCAACGAAACCACAACCTGGAACCCCCGATAAACCGCCTCACACATATGACAGTAATGTCAGCGATGGGTCCGACTTGCTTGACGATCCTTGACCTGACATCGGCCAGGTCCTGAGGTTTCGGTGGATGGCGGTTCGCTGACCTGGGGTTCCTGCCGATGCCTCCTGGTCTTCTCCGACCGAACTCGCCGCAGGCGACCTGACCTTCTTACTCTTGCGGCGTGCCGCACTGACCTCTCACAAACCCTTCAAGCCAGTCGGCCGGCACGAGATAGGGAGATGGTTCAGATCATCACCTGCTCCAGGCTGCGTTCTGCCTGGTCAGAGCAAGTATTCGGGTGGTGGGCGCAACAGGGATCGAACCTGTGACCGCTGGTTTGTAAGACCAGTGCTCTACCGCTGAG
>JBOFDJ010000042.1:0-10197 GCA_051646885.1 Rhodoglobus sp. | reverse complement strand
TTATTCCTGCCGAGAAAATCCGCGAGACCGTGGGGGTTGACCGGTGCGAATAGTCTTTTATTTTCTCGTGGGGGGTATCTCTGCCCTGATCACTTTTGTGTTGGCGACCATGATTTGGAAGCTCAGCGCGCGCTACCGGCTGTACCCCAAGGTCCGGGAGCGTGACGTGCATACTAATCCGACGCCGCGGCTGGGCGGAGTGGCAATGTTTTTCGGCATTGTTGTGGCCTTTGCCGTGGCATCCCAGATCAGTAATTTTCATATTGTTTTTGCGGAACCCAGCAAGATCTGGGGCCTGATCGGTGCCGCACTGATCATCGTGTTGATCGGCGTGGCAGACGATATCTGGGATCTGGATTGGCTCACCAAACTTGCCGGGCAGTTTATTGCCGCTGGCCTTCTCGCCTGGCAGGGGGTGCAAATTTTTTCGCTCCCGCTCGGCGGGCAAACTATTCTTCCACCCTACGTTTCGCTAGCGGTTACGGTGTTAGCGATTGTCTTGGTCATGAACGCCATCAACTTCATCGATGGTCTTGACGGTTTGGTGGCGGGGGTCGCACTGATCGCCAACAGTGTCTTCTTTGTGTACACCTATGTTCTGCAGTCCAGTGCCCAAACTGATTACTTCAATCTGGCGTCATTGCTGTCAGCAATATTGATCGGTGCTTGTCTCGGTTTTCTGCCGTTGAATTTTCACCCCGCGAAATTGTTTATGGGTGATGCTGGTGCCTTGTTGGTCGGTCTATTGATGGCAGCCTCTGCCGTCTCTGTCACCGGCCAAGTCGATTCCGATGCGATGAACCAAGCCGATCAATTCACCGCATCTTTTGTGCCCGCCTTTATCCCGATCCTGATGCCGTTCGCTATTTTGGTGATCCCACTGCTCGATTTCGGTCTCGCTGTTATCCGCAGGTTACGAGCCGGAAAGTCGCCGTTTTCGGCGGACCGCAAACATTTACATCACCGCCTGCTCGACATGGGCCATTCACACTTGCATGCCGTTCTTATCTTCTATGCCTGGACTCTGGTGGTCTCTGTGGGGTGTCTTGCCTATCGTTTCGTGCCGTGGTATTCCGCAACGTTACTCATCGTGCTCGGTCTCGTGATCTGCTCGGCGGTGACCTTAGCGCCGCTGAGTCGGCGCAAGATCCTGGAGGCCATTGCCCAATCGACCGGTCGTGATGATCCCCATACCGCCGCTGCCGACCCACGTTACGATGGCCTCGACGCGGCCTCAGATCATCATGACTGTGACGCGGCAGATGCTAGTGAGTCGCAAAAATTGAAGCCCAAGAACTCTTAGGATGAGCATAATCAGATGAAGACCGCCACCATTCTTGCTAGAGCTATTGTCTATGGCGCTATATTGACCGCTGTCGTGGCCATCATCGGATCGCTTATCGGGTATCTGCTTGCCGATATGAGTGGTTTGATCAGCGCTCTCGTCGGTGCCGGTCTCACCGCGCTGTTTATGGGCTTCACGGCACTGAGCATTGTGCTCGCAGCCAAAGTGACTCATAACGAGCCCTCCAGCACGCTTTTTTTCGGGATTGTGTTGGGTGTGTGGCTACTCAAATTCGTGGTTTTTATCGTGATTATGGTGTTGGTGAGAGGGCAGCCGTTTATTGAACCGTTGGTTTTGTTTTTCTCGATTCTGGTGGCGGTGATCGGCAGTCTTGTGGTCGACGTGGTGGCGTTTCTCGGGGCGCGGGTGCCTTATGTGGGCGATGTGACGCTGCCTGCCGCGGGGCGCGACGCAGCGAAAAACTGAGACTGGTTATCAATGACTTTCATATCTTGATAGGATTTGAGAGATCGCCCCCCATTTTTCATCGCCGCGTGTTATCACGCCCCGATTCTGGAGCCAGCGCTGTTAGACCACGCTCTCACCATGCTCATCTCGTCCGCTGATGGCGGTTCGGGCGACGGCGGATTCTCTGGGCCGTCGTTGGAAGATTTCTTTCCGCCGGTAATTTTCTTCGAGGGCACACTCTTCGAGATCAACCGCGTTATTTTGATCCGGTTTCTCGTTGTTGCCCTCATTCTTGTGTTGTTCTGGCTCGGCACCCGTCGCATGAAAATTGTTCCGGGCCGCGGACAGTCGATTATCGAATCTGTTCTCGGTTTTGTGCAGTCCAATATCGTTGAGGGCA
The DNA here is from genome assembly GCA_051646885.1 of Rhodoglobus sp. Classification (GTDB taxonomy): domain Bacteria; phylum Actinomycetota; class Actinomycetes; order Actinomycetales; family Microbacteriaceae; genus Rhodoglobus. Next base: position 8,044 of record JBOFDJ010000042.1, on the reverse strand, counting down.
ATCTCGGCACGAAAGAGGGCGTTCGTTTTCTGCCCCTCATCACTGCAATCTTTGTCACTGTGCTTGGTATGAACATCACCGGAATTATTCCGGGAATCAACCTTGCGGGCAGTTCTGTGATCGGCCTTCCGCTGGTTCTCGCCCTTGTTGCCTATATCGCTTTTATCTATGCGGGCGTCAAGAAATCGGGTGCCGGTTTCTTTAGGGCAGCGCTATTTCCCTCCGGAGTTCCCCTCGGTCTCTATCTCATTGTCACGCCCATCGAATTCTTGTCGACCTTTATTTTGCGGCCGGTCACTCTGGCTCTTCGACTACTGATGAACATGATCGCCGGCCATATGCTGCTCGTGCTGTGCTTCTCAGCCACTCAATTCTTCTTCTTTAGCGCTGGGGGCTTTTATGCACTGTTTGGGGCAGGAACCCTAGCTTTTGGCTTTATCTTCACTATTTTCGAGATTCTCGTTGCTGTGCTTCAGGCATACGTTTTCGCGTTTCTCACCGCCGCCTACATCCAGCTTGCGTTGGCTGAGGATCATTAACGAACCTGGCACCCGCCACTTCGCCACATTGGAAGGAAAAACACGTGGACCCCATCACGACCGTTGCTGAAATTAACGGACACATTGCTCCTATCGCCTTCGGTATTGCGACAATCGGCCCCGCCATCGGTGTGGGTATTGTCGTGGGTAAGACTGTCGAGTCTGTGGCACGCCAGCCTGAGCTGCAGGGCCGCCTCACTGGTCTTATGTTCCTCGGCATCGCGTTCACTGAGGCGCTTGCTTTCGTTGCCATCGCCGTCGGCTTTATCCCGTTCCCATAATTCTGATCATCGAAAGAGGAGGCAGGAATGCTTAACGCAATCCTGGCTGCGGCGGAGGAAGCACCAAACCCGCTTCTTCCCGCACCGTACGACATCATTTGGTCAGCGGTCTGCTTCGTGATCATTCTGTTTTTCTTCTGGAAGAAGTTTCTTCCGTCGGTGAAGAAAACTCTGGATGCGCGGGCTGAGGCTATCGAAGGTGGCATCAAGAAAGCAGAAATCGCTCAGGCCGAGGCAGCGGCAGCTCTTGTGCAGTACAAGGGTCAGCTTGCCGAAGGGCGGGCTGAGGCCGCAAAAATCCGTGATCAGGCTCGACTTGATGGCACCAAGATCCTCAACGAGCTCAAAGAGCAGGCTGGGGTCGAGGCGGCCAGGATCACGACAAGCGCCAAGGCGACTATCGAGGCGGAGCGCCAGAGCGCGCTTGTTTCACTGCGCGCCGAGGTCGGCACTCTCGCTATTGATCTCGCTTCAGGTGTGATCGGCCAGAGCCTCAGCGATGACAAGAGGGCTTCAGCTCTTGTTGATCAGTTTCTCGTCGAACTCGATTCTGGTGACGCGACCCACGTTCGGGCAGGTAGCTAATGGGCTCAGCAAGCCGGGAGGCTCTGGCGAGATCTCGTTCCGCTCTCAACTCCGTGGTGACTGGCGACAGTCTCGCTGTGGGCAAGCAGCTCTGCGAGGCCGCACGGGTTATCGGGGGTTCACCTCAGTTGCTCTCGATGCTTGCTGATTCTTCTACCGATGTTGCCGATAAGGCGACCGTGATCGACAGGGTATTTTCCTCTTTCGGGATGCCTGTCCGTACTCTGTTGACCAAGATTGTCGAGCCCCGCTGGTCGAGTCATGGTGACCTACTCGCTGGTCTCGAAGAAATCGCGATCCGCGCAATAGCAAAATCCACACCCCTCCATACCTCGATCGAGAGCGAACTGTTTGCTTTTGGTGCTGCAGTGTCCTCGAATGCCGAGCTTGAGCTTGCGGTGGGGAGCAAACTCGGCACCGCCGTCGCGAAGTCTGCGCTGGTGACAACACTGCTCAAAAACAAATCCAGCGAGCAGACCCTTGCCATTGTCGATCATCTGGTGCAACAGCCGCGTGGCCGTCGTAGTGGTGAGTTAATTCGCACGGCGGCATCCATCGTCGCCGATGAAGCGGGCTACGCTATCGCCACCGTGATCTCCGCCGTGCCGATGAACGAGGTGCAAGCTGAGCGGTTACGCCTCAGTCTTGTTCGCAACGTTGGTCGTGATCTTCGGCTTAATGTGGTCGTTGACCCATCCATCGTGGGCGGCATCCGCGTGCACATCGGTGATGATGTCATCGACGGCAGTATTTCTACCCGTATCAACGAGCTCAGACTCACGCTCGCCTCATAGCAACCACATAGTTTTAGTAGTTATGCAGCCTGACCGGCGCATACTTTTCCACTGAACAGGAAGACATCATGGCAGAACTCACGATTAGCCCGGACGAGATCCGTGACGCACTCAAAGACTTCGTCGCGGCCTATGAGCCGGGTGCGGCATCCAAGACTGAGATTGGTCATGTTATTGATGCGGCCGATGGCATCGCGCATGTGGAGGGCCTTCCCGGAGTCATGGCCAACGAGCTCATCACTTTTGCCGACGGAACTCTGGGGCTTGCTCAGAACCTCGATGAAGACGAAATCGGTGTGGTCATTCTGGGTGAGTTCACGGGAATCGTGGAGGGTATGGAGGTCAGTCGTACCGGTGAAGTTCTTTCCGTTCCTGTTGGGGACGCTTTCCTTGGCCGGGTTGTTGACCCGCTTGGGGCACCCATCGACGGTCTTGGCGAGATTGTGTCAGACACCCGCCGTGCCCTTGAGCTTCAGGCACCGGGCGTGATGCAGCGAAAAAGTGTGCACGAACCGATGCAGACAGGCATTAAGGCCATTGACGCCATGATTCCTATTGGTCGCGGGCAACGCCAGCTCATCATTGGTGATCGACAGACTGGTAAAACGGCGATTGCTATTGACACCATCATTAACCAGAAGGCGAACTGGGAATCCGGTGACAGCACAAAGCAGGTGCGCTGCATCTATGTCGCTATCGGCCAAAAAGGCTCCACCATTGCGGCGGTGAAGGGGGCATTAGAAGATGCCGGTGCTCTGGAATACACGACCATCGTCGCGGCACCGGCCTCAGATCCCGCTGGTTTCAAGTACCTCGCTCCGTACACTGGTTCAGCGATTGGCCAGCAGTGGATGTACGACGGTAAGCATGTCCTGATCATTTTTGATGATCTCTCCAAGCAAGCAGAGGCCTATCGGGCGGTATCCCTTCTCCTGCGTCGCCCGCCAGGGCGGGAAGCCTATCCGGGTGATGTGTTTTACCTGCACTCCCGTTTGCTGGAGCGTTGCGCCAAGCTGTCCGATGAGCTGGGGGCCGGTTCGATGACGGGCCTGCCCATTATCGAGACTAAAGCCAATGATGTTTCCGCTTATATCCCTACCAATGTGATCTCCATTACCGATGGTCAGATTTTCTTGCAGTCGGATCTTTTCAATGCCAATCAACGCCCTGCGGTTGATGTGGGAATCTCGGTGTCGCGGGTCGGCGGTGATGCGCAGGTCAAGTCGATCAAGAAGGTCTCGGGTACGCTTAAGCTTGAGCTTGCCCAGTACCGCTCGCTCGAAGCTTTTGCGATGTTTGCTTCGGATTTGGATGCTGCCAGCCGCCGCCAGCTTGCTCGCGGTGCGCGCCTCACCGAGTTGTTGCGCCAGCCCCAGTATTCCCCGTTCCCCGTGGAGAAGCAGGTTGTGTCAATTTGGGCAGGAACAAACGGCAAGCTTGATGAGGTTCCGGTAGAAGACGTACTGCGTTTCGAGAGCGAATTTCACGATTATTTAGCCCGCAACACCGCAATTCTCGACACTCTTCGCGAAACAAATGTTCTGGATGATGACACCGTTTCCGCACTCGGGGCAGCGGTTGAGGCGTTCCAGCGTGAATTCCAGACGGGTGATGGCAAGCCGCTTTCTGCGCCTGGAACCGAGCAGTTTGACGAGACCCCCGACGAGGACATCACCCAAGAGAAAATTGTCAAAGGTAAGCGCTGAGCCGCTGAAGCAAGCACAGTACGTCATCACCGATTCACACTACGACTGAAGAAAGTTAGAACGACATGGGAGCGCAACTTCGGGTCTACCGGCAGAAAATCAAGTCTGCCCAGACGACCAAGAAGATTACTCGGGCCATGGAACTGATCTCCGCCTCGCGAATCCACAAAGCTCAGCAGCGGGTGGCAGCGTCTGGTCCCTATTCCCGGGCGGTGACGCGTGCCGTCTCTGCTGTGGCGACGTTCTCGAACGTTGATCATCTACTGACAACCGAGGCAGAGAACCCCACGAGGGCAGCTGTGGTGCTTTTTACCTCTGATCGGGGGCTCGCTGGTGCCTTTAGCTCGCAGATCATTCGTGAGGTCGGTGAGCTTCGCACCAAACTGGAGGCCGAAGGCAAAGAGGTAGTCTTCTATCTCATTGGCCGTAAAGCTGTCGCTAATTTCGCTTTCCGTAAGCGTGTTTCTGAGGCTCAGTGGGTCGGTGGCACCGATCAGCCTGTTTTCGATACTGCGAAAGAAATTGGCCAGACACTGGTGGCCAAGTTTGTTCAGCCGACAACTGAGGGCGGTGTTGATGAAATCCATATCGTTTTCAACCGTTTCGTGAGCATGGTCACCCAAGTTCCCGAAGTTGTTCGCTTGCTTCCCCTTGAGGTCGTAGAGGGCGTCGACTCGGCCGATGCACCAGAACTACTACCGCTCTACGAGTTTGAGCCAGAAGCCAATGATGTGCTCGATGCACTGTTGCCGGTCTACATCGAGAGCCGTATTTTCAACGCGATGCTTCAGTCGGCGGCATCCGAACATGCTGCCAGGCAAAAAGCAATGAAGTCAGCCAGTGATAATGCCGACAAGCTCATCAAAGATTTCACCAGACTGGCCAATAATGCTCGTCAGTCTGAAATCACGCAGCAGATTTCCGAGATCGTGGGCGGCGCAGACGCCCTGAGCTCGGCCAAGTAGTGAGAGAAAGAGAAGCCATGACAATGACAATTCCTGACGCCGCAGCACAGGCCGCGGAGGCAACCAACATAGGTCGCATCGCCCGAGTGACTGGCCCGGTCGTCGATATTGAGTTCCCGCATGACGCGATTCCCGGTATCTACAACGCGTTGAAGACCACGATTACTGTTGGTGACCACAAGAACGAGATCACCCTTGAGGTTGCTCAGCACCTGGGAGACGATCTGGTGCGTGCCATCGCTCTGAATCCCACTGATGGTCTGGTCCGTGGCCAAGAGGTGCGTGATACGGGCAGTCCCATTACGGTTCCGGTTGGCGACGTCACCAAAGGCAAAGTGTTCAACGTCATTGGCGAAGTTCTCAATGCTGATGCCGATGGCACTATTGGTGGTGAGAAATTCGAGATCACCGAACGCTGGCCTATCCATCGCAAACCACCAGCCTTCGACCAGCTTGAGTCAAAGACCGAGCTTTTCGAGACCGGCATTAAGGTTATTGATCTTCTGACTCCCTATGTTCTTGGCGGAAAGATTGGTCTTTTCGGCGGTGCCGGAGTGGGCAAAACGGTTCTTATTCAAGAGATGATCCAACGCGTTGCTCAGGATCACGGTGGAGTTTCGGTTTTCGCCGGGGTGGGTGAGCGTACCCGTGAGGGCAACGATCTTATTGCCGAGATGGATGAAGCGGGTGTTTTTGATAAGACTGCTCTCGTCTTCGGCCAGATGGATGAGCCGCCGGGCACCCGTCTGCGGGTGGCGCTCTCGGCCTTGACCATGGCGGAATACTTCCGCGATGTGCAGAATCAAGATGTTCTGTTGTTCATCGACAATATTTTCCGGTTCACCCAGGCAGGTTCTGAGGTGTCGACTCTGCTCGGTCGGATGCCTTCCGCTGTGGGGTACCAGCCCAACCTGGCCGATGAGATGGGTGTGCTCCAGGAACGTATTACTTCGACTCGGGGACGCTCGATCACCTCCTTGCAGGCGATCTACGTTCCCGCTGACGATTACACTGACCCGGCTCCGGCCACGACCTTCGCTCACTTAGATGCAACAACCGAGCTCAGTCGTGAGATTGCTTCGAAGGGTCTGTACCCGGCCGTTGATCCTTTGACCTCAACCAGTCGAATCCTCGATCCCCGGTACCTCGGTGGCGACCACTACCGCGTGGCCACCAGTGTTAAGGCGATTTTGCAGAAAAACAAGGAGCTTCAGGAAATCATCGCCATTCTTGGTGTTGATGAGCTTTCGGAAGAGGATCGGATCACCGTGGCCCGAGCCCGCCGTATCCAGCAGTTTCTCTCGCAGAATACCTACATGGCCAAGAAGTTCACCGGTGTCGAGGGCTCAACTGTCCCGCTCAAAGACACCATCGAGTCGTTTGATGCCATCGTCAAGGGAGAATTTGATCACGTTGCCGAGCAGGCGTTCTTTAACGTTGGTTCTATTTCCGATGTCGAAGAGCAGTGGTCGAAAATCCAGAAGGAGAACGGCTAGCGATGGCCGAGCTCAAGGTCAGCGTTGTCTCAGCCGATCACGAAGTATGGTCGGGTGTTGCGAAGCAGGTCATCGCCCGCACTACCGAGGGCGAGATCGGAATCCTTCCGGGTCACGAACCGATTCTTGCGATTTTGGCCGTGGGTGAGGTGCGAGTCACCTCTGTTGACGGGGAGCTGGTCAAGGCTCATGCCGACGACGGATTTCTTTCCGTGGAGAACAACACCGTGACCATCGTGGCGCGCAACGCTGGCTTGGCTTAGCCTGGCATGATGAACGGCGAGAAAAAGTGTTAATCGCTATGGCTGGGCTCCCCGGCTCGGGCAAGTCCACCATCGGGCAGGTTCTCGGCTCCAGGCTGAGCTTGCCCGTAGTGTCGGTTGACCCCATAGAGTCTGCCATTCTTCGCGCCGGGATCGCTGGCGATCAACCTACCGGGCTTGCGGCTTATTTGGTTGCCGAAATGCATGCTGAAACCACTCTAGTTGCTGGCCGTAGTGTGATCGTTGATGCAGTTAATGCGGTGAATCCGGCTCGTGAGCAGTGGGTCGCTCTTGCTGAACGTCAATCTGAGCCGCTGAAGTTTATTGAGGTTGTGTGCTCTGATCCGGAGGTTCACCGGGAACGTATCGAGAGTCGAGAACGGCTTCTGCCGCACCAACAGCTCACCTGGAATGCGGTTGAGCAGAGTCTCGAAGACTATGCGGAGTGGTCGGGAGAGAGTGCCGCAGTGAACCGAATAACGCTGGATTCGATCAACCCGCTTGACGCTAACATTGATCGCGCTCTGGCGTTTCTTGAGTCTTAGTGCTCATTCTTCTTCCGCCCTCGGAATCGAAGCGTGATGGTGGGCAACACGGTACGGTGTTGTCTCTCGCCAGCCTAGGCTTTGAGACTCTTACTAGCCCCCGCGCAGCAACCCTTGCCGCCCTGAGGCGGCTTTCCCGTTCGGTCGGTGAGTCCATGCGGGCGCTCGCCCTAGGTCCCACTCAGCGTTTCGAGGTTGACCGTAATCGTGCATTGGTGAGTTCACCCGCGCTGCCAGCCCTCGAGCGGTACACGGGCGTGCTCTACGACGCCGTGGATGTCACATCGTTCTCTGCCGATCAGCGCGCCTTCGCTGATCGGCACCTGGTCATCCATTCGGCGTTATTCGGATTGTTGCGTGGCAGTGATCACATTCCCGCCTATCGGCTTTCTCATAATTCGACTCTGCCTGGGCTTTCGCTTCGTCGGCAGTGGGGGCCAGCGATCACCTCGGCTCTCGCAGACCAGCGCAGTCTTGTGTTGGATTTGCGATCAGAGTCCTACGTCGCTTTGGGGCCGGCACCGGCGGGGGTGTGCACTATTCGGATGGTTTCCGAGGATGATCGGGGCCGACGCGTAGCGCTCAGCCATGCCAATAAAGTGGCTAAGGGCTTATTTGTTCGCGTTCTTGTGCAGGCGGGGATCGAGCATAAGACCGTGGAGTCACTCCTCGACTGGGCGCGTGCGGGGGGCATCCGTCTCGAACGGACAGCGGGCGGCCTCGATATGGTGCTCTGATGACCTCATTGCTAAAGTGTCGGGGTGTTTGATTATGAGATTGATGTTGAGTTCACATCGCTTTTCCAGATGTTCGTCGCTGTGGCGGTTCTCACGTTTTTTTCATTCTTCATTTTCTCTCTTGTTTTCTATG
>JBOFDJ010000041.1:0-8463 GCA_051646885.1 Rhodoglobus sp. | reverse complement strand
ATGGCTGCGCGCGAACTGACCGTGGACGGTTTTGAGAAAACGTTGCAGGTCAACCATCTGGCGCCGTTTCTGCTCACTAATCTGCTGCTGCCGCGACTCGTCGCCAGTCAGACCACCGTCATTGCCACCGCCAGCGCTGGCAATGCATTCGGCAGGATTGACACCAACGATCTGCAAAATCAAAAGAAATACTCGCCAGCCAAGGCCTACGCAAACGCGAAGCTGGCCAACATTCTCTTCACTCGCGAGCTCGACTTCCGCTATCGCTCGCAGGGTATCTCTGCCGCAGCGTTTCACCCCGGGGCCATCGCGAGCAACTTTGGGGCCGACAGTTCCAGCGTTGTGCGTTTCGCGTACCGAACCAGACTGCGTCGTCTGCTGAGCACCTCTGAAACCGGTGCTGACACTCTCATCTGGCTTGCGACCTCCCAACCCGGCGTCGACTGGCCTTATGGGGAGTACTTCGTCAAGCGGAAGGTGGCGAAGGCCAATCCGCAGGCCTATGAAACGGGTCTGGCGAGCTGGCTATGGAACACGAGTGCGGCGATGGTGGGTCTTGATCAGTGAGAGGGCACCACTGAAAGATCATCGCTGAAAGCTTGCGTCGACCCGGCGTGCCAGTGACTGTGCCACGCTGGTGGAATGTTTGAGATCGCTGGCCCTGTGCTCGAAGCAGTGGATGCCGGGCGCACGCTCGTCGTAGCGACCGCTCTTTCGATCACAGGTAGCGCCCCCTGCACCGTGGGAACCTCGATGGCCTGGGATGGCGAAGCGGTGATCGGGAGCATTGTCGGGGGCTGTGTCGAGGCCGCCGTGGTGGAGAACTGTGAGTTGGTGCTCGCCGACGGCACCCCTCGCATCCTCGAATGTGGTCACAGCGATGTGGGCCTGTTCGACCCTGAATTGAGCTGCGGCGGGCGGCTGCGTATCCACGTTCAACCGCTGACACCAGCCATCGTGAGTGCCCTTCGGGAACGCACCGCCATCACGAGCGTGATCTGCGGGGGCGATGAGCCCGAGTTGTTTGTGGAGCACCCTCCCCAGCTGGCCCGCATGATCATCTTCGGCGCTATGGAGTTTTCGGCCGCACTAGCCGCCGCCGCTGCTGCGGTGGGGTACCGCGTGACGGTGTGCGATCCTCGACCGCTGTTCGCGACCTCCGCTCGATTTCCGACTGCTGAGGTGGTGGTCGCCTGGCCGACCGAGTACCTGGCCGCTACCGATGTCGATGATCGCACCGTGATCTGTGTACTGAGCCACGACGAGAGGTTCGACGCTGAGCTCATTGCCCAAGCGCTCGCCCTGCCGCTCGCCTATGTCGGAGCGATGGGATCGCGTACCACCCACGACCGAAGAGTGATCGCGTTGCGCGAGCGCGGGGTGACGGCGGCGGTGCTGGGGCGACTGCACTCGCCCATTGGTCTCGACCTCGGTGTCAGCACCCCCCAGGAGACGGCGATCTCGATTCTCGCCGAGGTGCTGGCGAGCCGCGCCGATGCGACTGCGCTGCCGTTGACCGCAACCACCGGGTCGATCCACGACGCACGCTCGGCAGCTACCCGATCCCACCGAGCCGCGGCGGGAGTTATTCGCGCACGGCGGGAGTAGCAACTCCCGCCACAGAGCAGTTTCTCCCGCCATGCAGCTGCTAGCTCAGCCTTGGGCCAGCCGCCAGAGCCGGTCGCGTGACATCGGGAGCTCAAAGCTGCGCACCCCCATGGCATCCCTAATCGCATTCGCGAGGGCTGGTGCCACCGGATTGTATGGTGCCTCGCTCATCGATTTTGCCCCGAGCGGCCCGAGCGGGTCGTAGGTGTGCGCAAACAGCACCTCCGTGACGGGAACGTCGGCGAAACGGGGAACAACATAGTTGCGCAGCGCCGTCGTCATCACCCGGCCCTCGCCGTCGAGCAGCACCTCCTCGAAGAGGGCGGTGCCGATAGCCTGTGCCGTGGCTCCCTCGATCTGACCTCGGAGCTGCTCGGGGTTGAGCACCACACCAGCATCCGCTGCCTGAACTGACTGCAGGATGCGCACCTCACCGGTCTCAGGGTTTACCGCAACCCGGAAGCCGTGCACGTTAAACGCCACGCTGCGCGGTGTGCCGTTATGGTCGGCGCTGGCCGTGAGCCCGAGGCTGAGCCCTCGCTGATCGATTATCTCCCGAAGCTGCTGTGCCGCGGCGAACACGGCCTTACCCGCGACCACCACCCCGGCCGAACCAAAAGCCCCGGTGTCGTAGCCGGTGGCATCGGTATCAGACTGGCGGATCCGGATCCGATCAACCGTGGTATCCAAGGCCGTTGCCGCCAACTGGGCGTGCACGGTGGTGGTGCCGTTGCCGAACTCGGCGGTGCCCACTGCGACCTCGAACTCCGCGGTGTCGAGCGAGCCGCCGCCATCATCGACCACGGTCACGGTGGCCGTGGCGTAGTGCCCGCCGGGGGCGATAGTGGCGATCATGGCCAGGGCCATCCCGGTGCCAACCTGCCAGCCCGCAGGCCCGGTCGCCCGCTCGGCTCCTGGGCCTGTCACCGGCATGGCTCCCGGCTCGGCTCCTGGGCCGGCCGCCTCGGGGCCGAGCGCATTCTCCACCAAATCCAGGCACTGATCCAGACCGTAGCTGGCCGCCGACAGGTCGCCGCTCTCCTGGGGATCGGTCACCACGAGGGCATCCCCCGGCACGATCACGTTGCGGCGGCGCAGTTCGAAGGCGTCGATATCCAGTGCGCGGGCCAAGTCATCCATGGCCGATTCGATGGCATAGATGACCTGCCCGAGACCGTAGCCGCGGAAGGCCCCTGATGGCAGGTTATTGGTGTAGACCGACTGCGCATCCACTCGCTTATTGGGGCAGCGGTAGACCTGCACCGACTCGTGAATTGAGTGGAACATGACGCCGATTCCATGGTTGCCGTAGGCTCCGGTGTCCATGAGCTGGTCGACCGCCAGTGCGGTGAGCTGGCCATCGGATGTCGCGGCCAGCGTCACCGAGACCTGCATCGGGTGGCGCACCGGTGCCATCGTAAACTCGTCCTCGCGGGTGAACTCGTATTGCACAGCGCGGCCCGTCCGCAGCGCGGCCAGGGTGACCAGATCTTCGGTGAGCAGCTCCTGTTTGCCCCCGAAACCGCCGCCCACTCTGGCGGTAAAGACGCGCACCCGGTCGGGCGCTAGGCCGAAAATATGGCACAGTTCAGCTCTGACCAGAAACGGAACCTGGCTTGAGGTGCGCACCACGAGTCGACCTTCGGCGTCGAGCCAGGCCCGGGCAGCATGGGTCTCGAGGGCAACATGGTTGACCCGTTGGCTGTGCCAGGTTCCACTGACCGTTGCCCCGCCCGCGGCGACCGTCGCGCTTACGGCGGCATCCACATCGCCGAGTTCACCGTGAAACTCGGCTACCGTGTTGCGCTGGGGTGCGGCGATGCGAGACTCGGGGCCTTTATCGCCGTGCACCAGGGGTGCGCCCGGCGCGCGGGCCAGAAGCGGGTCGAACACTGCGGGCAGCACCTCATAGCGCACGCTGATGGCCTCCAGCGCGGTTTCGGCGATCCGCACCGTGTCGGCGACCACGGCGGCCACCCGCTGACCGCGAAACCGCAGCACCCGGTCGAAGACGAGCGTGTCATCCGGATCATCGTGGCGATTCTCGTGGCGGGCGGTCGAAAACAACACCGCGGGGGAGTCGCGGTAGCTGAGCACCGCGTGCACCCCCGCGATGGCCTTGGCGGCGCTGGTGTCGATCTCGGTGATTCTGGCGTGGGGGTGGGGGCTGCCCAGCACGGCGAGGGGCAGGATGCCCGTGGTCGCGACATCCAGCGTGAAGGGCTCGCTGCCGGTGGCCACCCGCAGCGCCGCCGGGGCGGGGATGGAGCGACCGGCGGCCTCCCCGGCGGGAGCATTATCGGTGTTGCTCACCCCGATGATGGCGTCGCGGATGGAGCGATAGCCGGTGCAGCGACAGAGGTTGCCGGCCAGCAGTCGTGGCAGTTCATCGTGGTCGGCTGTCGTAAAGGTCGAGGCCGTCACCACGAACCCGGCGGTGCAGAAACCGCACTGAAATCCGCCCGCCGCCACGAAGGCCCGCTGGAGTGGATGCGGCGCATCAACCGTGCCCAGCCCCGAGATCGTCGTCACCTCCGCGCCGTCTAGCCGGTGCACCGGAACCAGGCACGAGTGCACCGCCTCGCCATCGAGCAGCACGGTGCAGGCCCCGCAGTCGCCCGCATCGCAGCCCTTCTTCACCTCGGTATGGTTGAGTTCGCGCAGCAGACTGCGCAGCACCTGACCGGGCATCGCCGCCACTTCCACGGGGTTGCCGTTGATGGTGAACCTCATGCCAGCTCCTGCCGGATCTGCTCAGCGAATCTCAGGCTCATGGCGCGTCGCCAGTCGGGGGAGCCGTGCGGGTCGTCGTACCAGTTGCTGATGGTCTGCACTGCTGCTGCCACCGCCTGGGCGCTGGGCGCGTCGTTGAACCTGAGTTGCCGAGGTGCGGTGGTGCCACCCGTCACGGTGAAGACTGTTTGGCCGACGGCATCCACTCGACCGATCACGAGGGTGCCGGTGCGCCCCTGTGCCGAGCGCGCGATGCGCCGGAACGCGGTGCGGTGCAGCGCGGCGACGGGAAGCTCGATGGCGCGCAGCACCTCGCCGACCCCGAGCAGGGTTTCGCGCACTCCGGTAACGAAGTCGACAACAGGCACCCGCCGTTCGCCGCCGTCAGCCCCCCAGATCACCGCGGTGCCGTCGAGGGATGCTGCCAGCGCGATCATCGGGCCCGCGGGCAGGGCCAGCGCGATGTTGCCGCCGACGGTCGCGGTGTGCTGAATTTTCCAGGATGCCAGCAGCGAGTCGGCACACTGAAGAAAGAGCTCAGAGTCCGATAGTGTGCGCAGCCTTGCTATCGTGCAGGTCGCGGCGATGGTGATCGTCTCTGCGGTGCGGGTGATCGGCTCCCAGTCCATCCCGGTGAGGTCGACCAGCCCGGTCAACCCTGGTTGCGGTTCGGAGTAGAGCCAGGTTCCCCCGCCCAGCGCCCGCTCGCCGGCCCCGAAGACGATATCGGAACGCCGGTGGGCTACGCGCACATCGCGCACAGTGATCAGATCCATGATGCTTCAGTCAACCTCATTGCCAGACATTTTTGGTCGACGCGAGCATGCTGAACAGGTTCGCTCACCTTCGAAGCATTTATCACCGCCGACCCCGAGCTACACCTCGTGCGAACCAGATTCCGAACACCGGGCAAGTGCCTTGTCCCGTGTCCACCAACACGAGGCAAGGCCACTCCACCGCGTGCTTCTTCATAATTTCTCGATGCGCATTCATCGACAATGACTGACCCATCTGCCAAGCACACCGCAGGACCCAGACGATGACCAGCATTTCGCAAGCATTAACACATGAGGTGCACACCCCATTACGCGAGCACTTCACAGGAGTCTCGGCGTTACCTTGACCCGCTTTGCTATGAGTCGTAGGCTGAGACCCAGTGGTCAGAATGGTATACTTACGGGCTCGATGCAGGACGCGGGAGCAGGCAAGTGAAAATCGGAAGAAAAACAGTTGGACTGGCATTGAGCACGATCCTGTTTACTGTGACATTGTCGTTTGCTCCAGCGCTTGGCGTGAATGCTCGATCTGGTCACGCAGATGGCACACTGGATACTCTCAGCAAGGTGTCAGAAAATGCGGACAGTGCGGCGATGGATGTGCTGGCAAATGTTGCCAAAGTAGCGACGGATGAGCGTGGGAGAGCGGCGATTGATGTAACAGTTAGTGGTGTCGATGTGACGGTCCCAACCGACCCGACTGATTCGATCTCTCTCGCTCCAGAGGGGCGCACCGGGGTCGAGATTTCGCTTCCATTTGCCGACAGTGCGCAGAATGCGGAGACTATCACCGATGGAATCGTCTCGTTCGATAACGGAAACGGTTCCATCACAGCACCCGTGGTGAAAGAAGACGGGTCCGTTCAGATCAACACCATAATCAAGGTCGTGTCCGCCCCTACGCGCTACTCATACGAGATTGACGTTCCCGCAGGAGGCCGCCTCGAAAGCTTAGAAGGGGGAACAATCGCTGTTGTCGACTCATCAGGGGAGTTCATCGCTGGGGTAGCAGCGGCATGGGCGAGGGATGCAAGGGGAAAAGATATCCCCACCCGTTTTGAAATCGATGGGACCACCTTGACGCAGATTGTAGATCACCAGAGTGTCGACGTTAGCTATCCAGTCACTGCTGACCCATGGATGGGATTCGATCTGATCGACAGTGTATGGGTGTCGACGCATGCAGGCTATTGGGCAGTTAATGTCGTTCCTACCGGCTGGGGGCGCACACACAACGCAGCAGTGACACACTTTGCGCATGTTGCTGAGCTCAAGACCAAACTTGGAGAGGATGCTTGGAGAGTGGACTGGAACAATGGGACCATCAGGGAGCAGTTCCTGTGCCATGTCACGGGAAACTATTTCGAGTGGGGAACTTACAACATGGAATCTTTTAGACCTGCGGTGCATTGGGCGACCCAACTGAACCCCTGGGCTCGATGCAATCCTTAGTTTCTTGGGCTCTTGGAGACGCGAACATGAAAAAAATTAAGTTCTTTTTAGTCCTTGGGTTGACGTTCGTTTTGCTGGCGATGTTTTTAATTACTGGTGCCACTGTCTACTCCGCAATCGAGTACAACATTCTTGAGGATCAGGGGGCGATTGAGTTTCCTCCTTCTCCATGGGTCACGATTGGATCGTGGCTCTCAATTATCGCCTTTGTCACAGGGGCGACCTTCCTACTTGCTGCCCTTACATTCACAATCAGAGCGAAAGGAAAAAAAAGCTCTTCTTGAGCCACAAATAAGTGAGCTCATGTGTCGACAGTCTATGTTCCATAAAAGGTATACAACTTACCGGGTTGCAGTAATACTGGGTCCGGCGTCGGCACCCAAGCCGCAGGAGGATGCCAGCAGCGAGTCGGCGCACTGCACGAACAGCTCAGAGTCTGGCAGTGTGCGCAGTGTTGTTATTGCAGCAGTTTGCTGCGATGGTGATTGTCTCTGCGGTGCGGGTGATGGGCTCCCAGCCCATTCGGGTGAGGTCGACCAGGCCGGTCAGCCCGGGCTGCGGTTCGGAGTAGAGCTAGGTGCCCCCCGCCCAGCGCCCGCTCGCCAGGCCCGAAGACGATATCGGAACGCCGGTGGGCTACGCGCACATCGCGCACAGTGATCAGATCCATGATGCTTCAGTCAACCTCATTGCCAGACATTTTTGGTCGACGCAAGCACGCTGAACAGACCGGCAGGGATTAGTTTTTGAGCAGCTGGTGTGCTCTTTGGTGCGAAACGCCAAGTACCGCTCCGATATCGCGCATCGTCAGGCCCCGTGCGCTCAGGTTGCGGGCGATTGCTTGGCGTAGGGCATTTGCGCGGGCTTCGTTAGCGTGGGCCTGGTCACGGAGTGCGGCAGCTTCAGCCAAGTCGCGGTCGATCTCAGGGTTGATCCGAACCGTGACCGTGACCGCAGGAACATTGGCCACAAACGCTATTGCTTCCCGCTGCATCGCCTCGGCCTGATCGAGTCGGGCCACCTGCGACATTGCCCCGGGATGCTGATCATTCTGAACAATCCACCACTTACCTTCGCGGTGTGCGTGCGAGGTGTACATCAGCGCCACCACCCTTTCCGTAGACAGAATACTGGTTACGCCGACGACAGGTCACCACCCCGAGGTAGGCCTATAGCGGCTTGTGGATTCGTGGTGGTTCCACCAATAAGGGCAACGGTTCTAACTGAAGCGGACTGCTCGTTGGGATTCTGGGAAGCTGCTCCACCTGAGGTCTAGCTCCCAGTTGTTTTTGTCTTTGTCCCAGCGGAATGTGCCGCTGTCGAGGCTTTCGATCCACCAGCTCACCAAAGTGCACAGTGAGACGGCTTGGAAGAGGCCCTGTGGTGCTTCCTCGTAGAAGTCTTCGTTGATGGACCGCAGGCGTGGTGGTTCTGAAGAGGCAGATACACATTCGATTGCGCAGCCACGCAACTCACGGATCAGTCGCATAAACCCCTCCGTTAGCCCCCACTGATAGAACTCGTCCGGTAGGGGTTCTCGGCCTGGGTAAACCGGTGAGGGGGCTTCGAATTCCAGTACGTCCTGTTTATAGTTCTCAACCGCGTCTTCAACCGAGAGTGGTACGAAGTAAGGCATGGCGTGGACGCTTGTTGTTCTTGGGACTGTTGTTGATAGTCCGTTGTGCCATCCGAACCAGACGAGTAACTCGTCGGGGGCGACTAGTCCTACTGTGGCCAGTTCGGCCCTGATTGTTTCTTCAGAAACTCCGGGGGCAAGCCACTCATCGATTGGTACCCCTGCTGCGGTGATGCGGTCGCTGTAGTCCGCAAGCAGTGATGCCAGAAGTTCAGGGCTTGCCGATTCGAGCATTGGACCTGATGGTGTCTGAATGAT
>JBOFDJ010000040.1:0-10740 GCA_051646885.1 Rhodoglobus sp. | reverse complement strand
TAGTGGTGCAGGCCGTGTACCGGCCTGCACCGGTCGAGGGCCAAGCATCTCGGTCAAGATTTGGTCGTGTCGTTCTGCGCTCCACGGCAGTCCGGCGAACCTCATCTCGGCAGCAACCAGGGCACCCGCAGATTCCGCGGCCAGCAGCCGCCCCAGACGCGCAGGTTCGGCGCAGTCGGCCACAGCGTCGAGATGAAGCGCAAGTTCTGCCACAGCGTCACACTCGGCGCGCGGAGCGTCCGAAGAAGACTGGTGGGCTTCCGTTATCTGATCAAAGTCGAATAACGTCGAATCTGAGGGAGCGTCGAGTGGCTTGCTGCTCATGTGCAGGGATTCACCAGGGGTATCCCACGGGTGGTGCGATGCTGTCGCTATTGCCGAATTGGCTGTGAGCTGCGATGCGCGGAGGATGCTGTGGCACAGTCGCAGGTCGAAGCACCGATCAACTCGCACCCCGGCAGCCAGTAGCTGGGGATACCAGCGAGAGGTGTCATCCCACACCCAGCGGGGGTGCCCGTGCTCCTCGCTCGCGACGAAGGAGACCAGATCGCGCACCAGCTCACGACCGAGAACGTCGCCGTCGTCGGAAACCCGGGTTGCCTCCGTCTGGGACCTACGGTGAGTGAGGACGATGTACACGTGCGCAGCCTGTCGATGTGCGCTCTGCTTGTGATGTTAAACTTCGTGTAGAAGTGAGCCGTCTTTCTTCAGAACATTCTTTTCGCCCGCCTCGATGGGCACGGTGAAACGGTTCTGCTTCGGCGGCATGGGGCAGTTGAAGTTGTAGCTGAAAGCGCATGGCGGCAACACGGCGAGGTTGAAGTCGAGCGTGATGGTGCCGTCGGGGTTGGGGACTACGAACAGAAAACGCCCGACACTGTAGGTATCTACCCCATTGGTCGCATCAGAAAAAACAAGTTGCAGGGCGCGACCCGAGGTGAAGGCGGCCAGATTGTAGTCAACACCGTCTTTGCTGAAGGTAATCTCGCCGGGGATGACCTGCTCCCTGGTCTTCCCGTTATCTTTGAGGTGCTCGAAGCCCACGGTGGTGCCCGCAGGGTTCTCCATAAAACGCGCGGTAACAACCCAGTCGGGGTTGTAGGGGTAGCTGTCAATACTGCCGAACTCTCGAATCCCGTCGGAGTCAGCGTCCCATACACGGAGTGCGTAGCTACCATCATCTCCGGCGATAACGAAAGCGCTCACCGTATCACTGAAGGTCACCTCACTGGGCTCAGCGTTGTCTTTGCCGCGCACAATAGCCTCACCGTCCACAAGAGCACCATCGACGATGATGTTGTCGGATGCCGTAGCTAACACCCGCAGGCCACCTTCGACTGGAGCCCATAAACCTGGAACTCCCCATGCGGTCTGCTCAGAGCTGACCCACTGGGTGTTGACGAGCGCGAGGTTGCCTTTGGCCTGCACCACAGAGGCTTCGCGGCGCGAGTGGAAGTCCGCGAGGCTAGCGTGTAGCGAAGAAACAGGGGGTGCGGTGGTGGCGTCAGTCATGATGTCCATTCTTGTCGGCATGAGCTTATTAAATCTACGATGCAACGAGCAGCAGCCAGAAGAAATTTCTGCGGGGCTTGGTGATCGCGGATGTTTATCGTACTCTCATAGTATCGAACATATGTTCGAATGCGCGAATGTTTATCGGCATCCGTTTGACAACACCGAGGGAGCTATTATGACGCTACTGCACGACAACCTCACCACGGTCTGGTTCGAGGGTGGTGTTCCTTATGGCATCGTCTGGGAAGGTCGACACTACCGAGTCACCGACACCCCCACCCACCTTGACGAGCCGCACACCGACCTCGCGGGCTGGCGTTTTCAGGGTACCGATGACGACGAGACCTCCCGCATGTTCGATATCAGACGCCGCGGCACCAACTGGGATGTCGTGCGGGTGTACGCCTGAGGCTGCTCGGACCCGAGAGTGCGCTTTGCAGGGCGATCCTTCGGATTGTAATGATCAGAGTCGGTTGTGCGATCGTTAACAGTTGAGTCGGCTTGATCACGGCCTCCTTGCCTACGGAATCCCAGAAGCGGATGAACCACCTCCGGAGTGTTCCTTGCTCCCCGCCGTAGCCGGCCGACAGACTGGTTCTATGAGTCGCCCACCGATCTACGATGACCTCGACCGAACAGACCTCACCCCGAAACGCAACGACGAGACCTCGTTTGCATTCCTCAATCGGGCAGGCGGTTCCCTGTGGCGACGCAGCCGCGCGCTCCATCAGGAGTGGGCTAATGGACTCAGCGACCAAGAATACACCGAGCTGCGATCAGCTATGCGTTCGGACGATGATGCGCAGGCACGAAGCGCATTCTTGGAGCGGTACTTGCATGAATGCCTGATTCACGGAGGCTTCAAGGTTACCGTCCATCCTGACCTTCCGCACAGCACCAAGCGTCCCGACTTCCTCGCACAGCGCGACGAAACACGCTTATACGTGGAGGCCATTGTTCCCAGCACGTCCACGGCAGCGCGGGCGAAGGCTGCCCGGGAGAATGACCTACTAAGAGCGCTCAATGACGTCGGTGATGACAACTTCGTCCTGATAACAACCGAGATTGTTCAGTCCGACAACAGCGCGCCCGCTGCGAACTTCAAGCAGCGCATCCGACAGTGGCTCGGCGAACTGGATCCGGACACAGTGAATGAAAAAGATTTACCCGCCCGGGCCTTCGAGCAAGACGGTTGGAGCGTCACAGTCGAGGCCATGCCAATCCCCCAAGAAAGTCGTGGCACAGTCCAGCGCTCCATCGGCATCTATGCACACCATGCAGCGCAGTTCATTGACGACGGACCGAAACTCGTAAAAGCCCTCAAGAGCAAAGCAAGTAGATACGGTGACTTGGCAGCACCGTTCGTGATCGCGGTCGGCATCAACTCATTCGACAAAGACGACGAGGAGGTTTTCAACGCCTTGTTCAGCTCGGTCTCGTTGGTGCTCAAAAGGTCCGGGGCGGACGAGGAAGTCACCACCCGAAGCATCCGTAACTGCGACGGCTACTTCGGCTCACCGGGGGCTTGGAAGAACCGGCAAGTGTCCGGGGTGCTCATCGTTGACCAGCTGGCTCTTCATGACCCGACGCGTGCCCACGTAACCCTCTGGGTTCACCCTGACCCGCTGTACCCACTGCCGAGTGATCCGATGTTCCCCGGCGTTATTCACGAGTGGAACGGCCAGGGCACCGATCAGCGCCAAGCGCTCGAAGCTCGGTCACTGCTCGGGCTGGCAGACGACTGGCCGCAGGGTCGCCGCTGGCAAGCCGACTAACTTTTGTGTAGTTAGCCACGATTCTCCTGGTTGAAGAAAATCAACTCTAGCCGTGAGGCGAGCAGGCTGATCGTGATGAGCCGGAAATGCCACAGTCATTCGTGCAGGACACGAACCGGGGCTCCGAGTGGAAGCGCAATTCCCCAGAACAAACCGTAGGGCGGACGGGACTTGAACCCGTGACCGACGGATTATGAGTCCGCTGCTCTAACCAGCTGAGCTACCGCCCCGAATCCGCGCAAGCGGACAACTCACTACGATACAGGGCCCACACTGGTGCCATGAACTCCCCCGGGCATAAGGCCTGCTCAGTCAAGGCCTGCTTCGGCCTGACGCTCGCGCAACGGCGTCGCCGACACCCGCAGGCACGCAGGCACAGAAGAGCTACTCGACCGTGCGAAAACTCGCCGCCACACCGACATCCCCGTTGACGGGCTCACCGCGGTACAGTGATTCGAAGGTGTCGAGGGTGCGCTGAATATCGTGCGCCTCCACAATCTTGAGGCTCTCCTTCTTGAAGGCGAGGATCTCATCATGAGACATCGACAGCACCGCGCCAAGTTTCTGGGAAAAATCTTCCACATTGCCAGGCTCGAACAGAAAACCGTTCTCACCATCGTGCACCAGATGTGGTAGGGCCATCGCATTGGCTGCCACAATCGGCAACCCAGATGCCATGGCCTCCATCGTCGAAATGCTTTGCAGTTCGGCAATTGATGGCATCGCAAAAACAGCGGCCCTGGTCAGCGCATGACGAAGATAGGCTTCATCAACATAGCCGGTGAAAGTCACGCGGTCGCTCACGCCCAGGGATGCGGCCAGTGACTTCAGCTTCGTCTCCTGATCGCCGCCTCCCACAATTTCTAACCGGGCATCCAAGTCAGAATCAAGTTTGGCGAATGCCATGATGAGCTTGTCAATCTGTTTCTCTTCGACGATGCGCCCCAAAAACACAATGAGATTCTCGGTGCGCGGCTCCATGTTGGGCGTGTAGTTATGGGCATCGATACCACAAGAGATCGCCAAAACACCGGCCATTGAGGTGTTGCCCTCAAGATATTCGGCGGCCTTGCGGGTGGGGCTCGTCACCCGTTCCGCGCGGCTAAAGGTGCGATCAGCAGCAGCCCAGGCGGCCCGAACGGCTCTCTTCTGAAGAAATCGAGGAAGAACGTAGGCATAGTCGAGCAGGTTCTCGGGCATGAAATGATTGGTGCCGATCAGACGGACACCACGTTTGCGGCCTTCGATGGTCATTCCACGCCCCACCACGATATGCGACTGAAAGTGCACGACATCAGGTTTTACCTGATCAAGAATTCGAGCGCTATTTTGTTTGATCCGCCAGGGCAACGAAAACCGAAACCAGGGGTGCGGGTACCATCGCCACGAATAGATGCGGTGCACCGTCATCATCTGGCCCTCATGCTCCTCAGCCTGAGCCCCAAGCTTTTTATTGGAGTAAGCCGGTGCTGCGACATGCACATCATGCCCACGTTGCACCAGGCCAGCAGAAAGTCTGGCGATGAAGCTGGCAGCACCATTGATCTCTGGCGCGAAGGTATCTGCACCCATCAAAATACGCAACCGCGGTTTATCTTTATGAGGAGATTCGGGTGAGGCTTCAGACACGCTGTACACCATATCTCACCGGACGCGAGGAGATTCTGGCTGAACCGCGGTAGCCGTTACATCGCCTAATGCCTGCGGATGATGACGTGACAATAAAATTACCCCCCACACCGCCAGAGCGCCGATCACCGCGAACGCCACCATAGTGCCGATGGATGCCCCCGCCGCTTCGCCCAGGACAGTAATTCCGATCGCCACCGCGACAATCGGGTCGACCACCGTCAGGCCAGCCACCACAAGCTCAGGCGGATTCGATGAATACGCCGTCTGCACAAAATAGTTTCCGAGGAGGGCGGCGGCAACCAGACCGAGCAGGCATAGGGCAGTCAGGATGTCATCAGAGGTGAACTGAAACTCCCGCAACAAAATGGTTTGCACTCGCCCAATAACCACATTGGCGAGGGTCACTACAAAACCGAACAGCACCCCGGCAGCAATGATGTAAAAAAACGGTTTCGGGGTGCGGCGACGCATCCAGAGAAACATTCCCATCACGACAATGAGCACAACAGTCAGAATAATCAGCACGATCAAGAGCTGAGTTGCCGTAATGGGGTGTTTTTCGGTCACGGCCGCCGCCATAGCGACAAAAGCCCCCACCCCCACAACGCACATCATGATCGCACCTATCGAAATTTTGTCGAGAGGCGTCCGAGTGACCCGCGAGTTCACAATGGCCGTGATGATCAGGGCGATCACTCCGAGCGGCTGCACCACAGTGATGGGCGCAAAGGTCAAACTGGTGAGCTGCAAAAAAACGCCTAGGCTCATGAGCAACATGCCGATCACCCAGGAAGGGCGCCTCAGTAATGCAAAAAACTGAACTAAGCTGAGGCCTTTTCGACCTTCGTGCCCCGAAACCTGTTCGACCTTGGCAACGCCGCCATGCTGCAGCTGTGTCGCTATCGCCATGAGAACCGCGGCAATCACCGCAAGAGCAATACCGATAGGCGCATTTCCCTGAAGCTTTGAGGCAAAATCACTGAGCTCGGGCAAGTGATTCGGCACCTGATGAATCTACCTGTTTCCGCGGCGTTATTCTTGAGGCATGGCCGTGCTTCGTATCCGAATTACTGGTGAGCCGGTCTTGCACACCATCGCCAGCCCTGTTATAGACATCGACTCATCGCTGCGAACCCTGGTTGCAGATATGTTCGAGACCATGGAACAGGCTCCCGGGGTCGGGCTGGCAGCGCCCCAGGTAGGGGTGCCGCTTCGGCTTTTCGTCTTCAATTGGCAGGATGCCGACGAAGTGCTGTGGCGAGGCGTCGCTATCAACCCCGAACTTTGGCTTGCGCCCACACCGATTGGTGCACCCGATGACGAGGAGGAGTCAGAAGGTTGCCTTTCTATCCCCGGTGAACGATATGCCCTGCGACGCTCCCCCGCGGCGATTCTTCGAGCGACCGACCTCAACCAGCAGCGATCTGAAATTCGCGCTGAGGGTTGGCTCGCCCGCATTTTTCAACACGAATACGACCACCTTGACGGGGCTCTGTATGCCGACCGTCTCGACCAACACCAGAACAAAAATCTCGCCAAAATAGTTCGCAAAAGAGGCTGGGGAGTTCCCGGCCACAGCTGGCTTCCTGGGGAAGACCACCTTGAAGACTAGCTACCAGGAGCAGCTATCGGGTCGCTGTCACGTATCAGACCTAAGGTCACTTGAAGAAAAACAGGCCCGAGTCGTGGAGGACTCGGGCCTAGCTCCTCGACTTGGACTCGAACCAAGAACCTGCCGATTAACAGTCGGCTGCTCTGCCAATTGAGCTATCGAGGAAGGTCTTGTGGCTTGGCTACTTTACCAAAGGTTGCAGGTTCGCCAAACCGGCTACGCCGATAGCTGTCAACGCGGATCGATTAGGACGAGTGTGCCCCTGTCGCACCCGCTCGCCCGCGATGCTCGAGAGATCGAATAAGCCCTTTGACATAAGGATGCTCCGGTCGCCCGAAAACCTGAGCAAGCGTCCCGATAGCAACGATTCCACCACGGTGCATCACCGCGACACGAGTGCTTACGCGGCGGACTTGCTCAAGATCTGCCGTCACAATCAACGCCGAAAAACCGTGCTCGTGATGCAGCGAGGCAAGAATGTCGAAGATGCCACCGCGTGCGGTGGCATCGATGCCGGCAGTGGGATCATCCGCGACCAGCAGCTTTGGCTCCAGCAACACCGCACGCGCTATCGCCACGCGTTGACGTTGACCCTTGCTGAGCTCGTGAGGGTACTTATTCATCACCGCCAAGGGCAAGCGCACGGAGTCGATTGCTGCTGCCACCGCAACACCTGCCTCCTGTTGAGGAAACCGGCGATCACGGGCATAAATGGGCTCTGCCACGTTTTCGGCCACGGTGAACCGAGGTTGCAAGCGGTCCCCTGCCTCTTGGGGAATGTATCCAATGTATAAGCCGAGCCGATCACGACGACTCGAAGAGAGTCCCTGGATTTGAGTGCCCAGCACAGAGAGTTGCCCACCACTGATGTGCGGCGAGGACTCCTCCCGGCGACCAATATCGAGCGCGACTGCGCGCGCCAGAGTGCTCTTGCCGGAGCCGGTCTCACCCAGCACAGCAAGCACCTCGCCCGGGGCAATATTTATTGTCACCCCATCTAAGGCGAGCGAGCGAGTTTCGGGGCTGCGCGAGTTGTACCAGACAGAAAGATCGCGGGCGCGAACAGTCGGGGTAGAGAGATCGCCCCGGCGCTGGGCAGTGTTAAGTGGATGTGTTCGGGGCGCGGGCGCAGACAGCTGCTCTCCCTGGGGTGCGGATGCCATATCCGTCTGCTCTCTTCCTCAGTGCTCTTCCCCAGTGCTCTGCGTTTCGGGTGCGGATGTTTCGGGTGTTGTCATCAAGTTGTAACACATTTGCCAACAGAGCAAACCCCCACAAACGGGCATCCCGTGCGAGAAAACCTCGGACTACTCGTGACGCAGCACTCGTCGTTCTGTCTCAATACGAACGAGGTCGCGTTGTACTGCTGCATAGCGCTCGGGTTCAGCCGCAGAATCCACCCGCTGCAACGCTCCCATAGTGGCTCGTTTTTCGCGCAGCAGATCTCTATCGATAAAGTCGGAAACTAGGCTCGTGCAGTAGCTCGCCACACGATCAACCCGCGCCGGGATGGGGGCCACCGCAAGTTGTTTAACGAGAGTGGCATAGCGCGAGGGAACCTCGGTCATCACCTGCGTGATCCAATCGGAGCGCTCGATGTGGTCGAGACTGACCGCGATGGCGTCACGAACAACCGCTAAGGCGGCATCATTGAACCCCACGGAAACCACTTTCGTAATGAGCGCGATACCCACATGATTCGGATGCTGAAGAATCGCCATCATCACGTCGCGCTCGGTGCGCGTAATCGTATCGGTGGCCAAACGAGTCAGCGAGGGCTCATCGGCGGGGTGGGGATCGGTCGACACATTCTGACCATCAGACGGCCCTGGTGCCGACCGCGGTGCACTGGTGGCTCCCTGAGAACGTGCGGAACGCGCGGAGGCGACAGCACGCTGCACCTCCGCAGGTTCAAGCCCGAGCCATCCGGCCGCTGTTCGCACGTAACCCACGCTGAGCGCCTGATCCCGAATACCCGCAATCACGGGTGCCGCCGAACGCAAGGCAGAGACCCGCCCCTCCACCGTTTCGAGATCGTGCACGGCCAGGACCCGGCGGATCATGAATTCGAACATCGGTTTGCGGGCGGCGATCAGTCGGCGCAGGGCGTCATCACCCTTGGTGAGGCGAAGGTCACAGGGGTCAAGACCGTCAGGAGCGACAGCGACAAAAGTCTGTGCGGCAAAGCGCTGTTCCTCAGCGAAAGCACGGCTCGCCGCTTTCTGGCCCGCCTCATCCGGGTCAAAAGTAAAAATGACCTCACCGGTACCACTGGTGTCGGGATTGTCGCTGTCGCCGATGATCCTGCGGACCATGCGAATATGATCAACACCGAAAGCCGTGCCACAGGTCGCCACGGCTGTCGTAACACCGGCAAGATGGCAGGCCATGACATCGGTGTATCCCTCCACCACCACCACCTGCTTACCACGGGCAATATCGCGCTTTGCCATGTCGAGGCCATACAAGACCTGGCTCTTGCGGTAGACGGGTGTCTCCGGGGTATTGAGATACTTCGGGCCGCTATCGTCGTCGAGAAGTTTTCGTGCGCCGAATCCTAAGGTTGCGCCCGTGACATCACGAATAGGCCACACCAGACGTCCACGAAAGCGGTCATAGGCATCGCCGCGCTCACCCCGGCCGAGCAGGCCAGCAGTCACCAACTCATCATCACTGAACCCGAGAGTTTTGAGGTGTTTTCCGAGGGCCTGACCGCGGGGGGCGAACCCGATACCAAAACGCTCGGCAGCTGCGGCATCGAAGCCACGCTGCCCAAGAAACTGCCTGCCCGGTTCAGCCTCGGGTGTTCGTAGCTGCGCCGCATAGAACACGCCTGCGGCCTGATTGGCAGAAAGGATGCGCGCGCGATTGCCATGATCGGTGGCAGGGCCGCCATCCTCGTAACGCAGTTCGTAGCCGATACGAGCCGCCATGCGTTCGACCGCTTCGGCAAAACTAACATGATCCATTTTCTGCAGAAAGGTAAAGACATCCCCACCTTCACCGCAGCCGAAGCAGTGATAGAAACCCAATTGCGGGCGCACATGAAAGCTGGGGCTGCGTTCGTCATGAAAAGGGCAAAGACCTTTCATTGAGCCGACGCCGGCGTTCTTCAGGGTCACAAAATCGCCGACGATATCCGCAAGATTGGTGCGCGATCTCACCTCATCGATATCACTTCGTCGAATCAGGCCTGCCACAGGGTCATTCTACGTCGATGACGTCGGCGGTTACCGTCAGGCTCGGAGCGATGTGCGTCACCGTATGAAGGGGATCGCAAGACGGTTGTTGAAGAACTCTCCACGCTTGCATTTCACCAGGCCCATGATCAGGATCACGACATGGGCAATCCCGAGAACGAAGTAGAAAAGAACGGGAATGTGAAAAACCGAAAAGCGCGGAAACGGATTGGGGCTTGACGACAGCGGATCCACTATGGGCCCCACTAATGCGATAAGTAACAGAAACAGCGGAACCGCCAAAAATCCCGCGATCACGGTCAGGCCCCAGTTGGCAGCGCGACGCGCGTTGAGGGCTGCGACACCACCGTGACGACGCTGACTGGGATACACCGCTACCATCACTATTCCGGCGATGAGAAGACTAAAAATGGGAATCGGGAGGTAGGCGAGAAAGCCCAATCCGTAGGGCAGCGCTCCGGTGGCCGGATGCAGCATCGGAACCCCCGCGTAGTGAGCGGTGTCAGCATAGTGGGTGGCACCGGCATCACGAGTGGTGGAGGCATCATCGCGGCTGGCAACAATGGTGCTCAAGGCCTCCTGTTCGGTCTTACCCTGGGCCGTCAACTGCGTGAACAGAGCGACTCCTCCGGCGTGAG
Source organism: Rhodoglobus sp. (assembly GCA_051646885.1). Taxonomy (GTDB): domain Bacteria; phylum Actinomycetota; class Actinomycetes; order Actinomycetales; family Microbacteriaceae; genus Rhodoglobus. The sequence goes on along the minus strand of JBOFDJ010000040.1, from coordinate 368 downwards.
TTGACGAAGGATATGAGACGGCACCGGGGTTATAGAACTGCTCACTTCCCAAGCCTATAGCGCCTCCCGCGCCGCGCCCACCAGCTCTCCACAGCCGACACGACCGCCATCGCAACACCAGCTACGGTGCTGTCGGCCCGGCCACATACAACTCGCGGATCTGTTCCAACGAGAGCCCGGCGAGGTGGGTGAAGTCGGCGGCTGCCGTCGGGTCTCGGAATAGTACCGATGGCGGCTGACCGGTGTCGTGGTGACCAGTCTGCTCGTCACTGGTCTGGGATGCCCCGTACCAGCCGTCGGTGTGTATTGTGGCTTGATGGCGGGTGTAGAACTCTAGGTCTGAGTAGATCGTCGGGAATTTTCTGTCG
>JBOFDJ010000039.1:0-37769 GCA_051646885.1 Rhodoglobus sp. | reverse complement strand
CCTGGAAGCAGCCGGCGAAATTGCCCGTCGCGGAGCACAGCGCTAGTGGCCGCCCCCAAAAGGACGGGTCTAGGCCGTGGAATTGGTGCCTTAATTCCCGGCAGTGATGACTCAACACAAAAGCGACCGGTTGATGTTTTCTTCCCGGCCGAAGAGGCTTCCGAGACCCTCATGGCGGTGCCGGGAGCAAAGCTCGCCAATCTTTCCCCGGACGACATCATTCCGAATGCGAAGCAGCCACGAACCGAATTTCGTGAAGAAGAACTCAACGAGTTAATCACATCGATTAGTGAAATTGGTGTGCTGCAGCCCATCGTTGTGAGGCCTCGCGATGGGGTGGCGCCGGGTGAACCACCCTATGAGTTGATTATGGGTGAGCGTCGACTGCGCGCAAGTAAGCACCTCGGGTTGGCAACTATCCCTGCGGTAATCAAAAGCACTGCAGACGAAGACATGCTTCGGGATGCATTGCTGGAAAACCTTCATCGCGCAAATTTGAACGCTCTTGAAGAAGCATCCGCTTACCAACAGCTACTTGCAGATTTTGGTATCACACAAGAACAGTTGGCGGGTCGAATTGGTCGATCACGACCACAGATCACAAACACCCTTCGGTTGTTACGCCTTCCTGTTGCTGTGCAGAACCGGGTTGCTGCCGGTGTCCTGAGCGCGGGCCATGCGCGGGCCATTCTTGCGGCTGGTGATGACCTGGCGATGGAAAGACTCGCGGATAAGATTATTAATGAAGACCTTTCAGTGCGAGCGGCAGAAGTTGCCGCAGGTCAGCTATCTCTTAAAACCAAAACGGCGAAGCCCTCAGCGGGCAAACGACAGGGTCAACTCGACGAGATCGCTGTTAACCTGGGGGACAGGCTTAACACGCGAGTTAAAGTGACCCTCGGTGCCCGAAAAGGTCAAATCATTATTGACTTTGCTACCGTAGGCGACCTTAATCGCATCCTGGGAGAACTTGGTCAGGAAGGTTTCACAGGGTAGTCACTTCGCAATAAAGTAGTTGTGATCTTTCGGGCTCCGGGTCATCATTAGCAATTTCGCCAGCAGCTAGTTGAGCAATTCAGCGATAGCGGCATCAGCTAGCGCCGAATAAACCCAACCCTGGTCGTGACCTGCTGCTTCCAGCGCTTGGGGGAGTATTGAGGTTTCAGTCAGTCCAGGGAGCACATTAGCTTCCAGGAACCACGGTGTTCCGGTTTTATCGATGATCATGTCCACTCGGGAGAGGTGCCGTAGCCCCAGTGCCTCGTGGGCGGTCAAGGCCGCCTTGGCGGCGCGAGCTGCAGCATCTTTGGTGATACGCGCTGGTACGTAAAATCGGGTCTCGCCGGCGTTGTAGCGTGCCTCAAAACTGTATACACCGGAAAGTGGTTCGATCTCTACAGCGGGGAGTGATACGGGGCCAGCGCCGCTATCAATCACGCCGACAGCTATTTCTGTTCCAGTGATGTGCTGTTCGATCAGGGCCACATCACCGTAAGTGTAAGCATCAACCATGGCACGGGGCAAAATTGAATTATCATCAACAATAGTGACACCCTGCGCCGAGCCGCCCTGCGCTGGTTTAACCACCAGCTTCCCAGAGAATTCATCAGATATCTCCTCGAGGATGCTGTGCGCACCTAACTCGCGGAACGCGTCTCGCGGAAGAGCAATGGAGACCGGGGTTGATACCCCGGAACGCTCCACAATCGTTTTTGCGGTCGGTTTGTCCCAGGCCAGTCGTGATGCATCAGCCCGTGATCCCACATAGGGAACACCAATAAACTCAAGCAGGCCACGAAGTGCACCGTCTTCACCGCTGGCACCGTGAAGGGCAGGCCAGACCACGTCAGGGGGATTCTTGCGCAGATAAGCCAATAGTGTGGCATCTGGATCGCGCAGTTCCACACGAAGTCCATGTGCTGCAAGACTGTCGGCAACTTTGCGGCCTGAGCGCAACGAGACATCGCGCTCGTGCGAAATTCCACCAGCAAGGACGAGAACTGTACGGGAAGCCATTAGCTGAGATTTGCGGGTGGGTTGCTCATGGATGTTGCAGCCTGAGCCACTGGTAGCGGAGCAGTCTGGGCGAAAGTCGTCAGAAGCTCACGCTCACCATTGATTACCATGGAAAGTCTTCTGATTCCTTCACGAATAAACTCCGGTTTCGGATAGCAGAATGCAAGTCGTAGCTTGTTCCGACCATTGCCGTCAGCGTAAAACGCGGTTCCGGGTGTGTAGGCAACCAGTTCTTTCACAGCTCGCGGCAGCATTGACCGTGAGTCAATGTGATCAGGAAGGGTAACCCAGACGTAAAAGCCCCCCGCGGGTGTGGTCCAACTCAAGTCGGGAAGATAGTCATCAAGAGCTATCAGCATGGCATCACGTCTCTCCCGATAAACATCTCGAAAGGTGCTGATCTGCCCCTTCCAGTCTGCGGTACTGAGGTATTCATTAATCATGTACTGGGTGAAGGAACTTGGTGAGAGTACAGCGGCTTCGTTGGCTAAGATCAGTTTCTCTCGGATAGCATGTGACGCTAAAGCCCAGCCCACCCGGAATCCCGGTGCCAAGGTTTTTGAAAATGTCCCAAGGTAAATAACGCCGTCCTGCTCCACAGAACGCATGGCATGCGGTGGTTGTTCAGCAAAGTAAAGCAGACCATAGGGGTTGTCTTCGAGGACAAGGATTCCATTACTCCGGCAGATCTCAAGAACCTCGAGTCGACGCTCCCAGCTCAGGGTTACCCCAGCCGGATTACTGAAAGTGGGCACAGTGTAGAGAAACTTCATTGTCTTACCCGCGGCCCGCATTTGGGCGATGCCCTCGCGAAGTGCCTGCGGTATCAGACCCAAGTCGTCCATCGCAATATGAGTCACATCCGCCTGGAAAGACCGAAAGACAGTGATCGCGGTCACATAGCTCGGTGCCTCGGCCAACACCACATCACCGGGGTTAAGGAAAAGCTTGGCGATAAGCTCTAGTGCGTGCTGCGATCCTGTGGTGACCACCACATCATCAACCCCCGCACGAACCCCCTCCAGCGCCATGACCTCGGTGATATGTTCCCTCAGAGCAGGCAGTCCCTGACCTGAACCGTACTGAAGAGCCTGTGAACTGTGTTCGTGCAGCACCCGATCACAGGCAGCGCTGACCAATTCTGTGGGTAGCGCTGAGACAAAAGGCATTCCTCCCGCAAGGGACACCACCTCAGGCCGAGACGCCACTGCGAACAAAGCCCGAACTTCGGAAGCAGCAAGCCCAGCGGTGCGGTCGGCGTAGTGCCCGTACCATTGATCGAGGTTAGTGCCGTGATTGGTCATGCCGGTTCCTTTTCAATCGCGAGATTATCAAGGATAAGCGCCCAGCGGCTACATACCGCACAAATAACTACACGAGGAACTCTGCAAGCTCGGTCTCTAGGGCTGGCTTCGGCTTGGCACCGATGACGGTTTTGACTACTTCACCGCCGCGAAACACCTTCATGGCGGGAATCGATGTGATCTGGTACTTCAGAGCCATCTGCGGGTTCTTATCAACGTTGAGTTTGACGACCTTGATTTTTTCACTGTGCTCTGCCGCGATGGCATCAAGGATCGGTGAAACAGCACGGCAGGGACCACACCACTCTGCCCAGAAATCCACCATGATCGTGTCGCTCGAATTCAGTACTTCTTCAGCGAATGTGGCGTCAGTGACGTCATGTGCAATAGACATTATGTTATTTCCTTACTTGGTAGATCATTTATGCGGTAGCTGGCTGATAGTCAGCGCGAGCCATGATTTTTGGGGGGAGTGCTGCTAGGTAGTGCTCGGCATCCAAAGCTGCCACGGTTCCTGATCCGGCGGCAGTAACAGCCTGTCGGTAGCGGGGGTCGATGACGTCTCCTGCGGCAAAAACCCCGGCAATATTGGTTTGAGAAGACCGACCCTCAACCGCGATGGTTCCATCAGGGTTTAGATTGAGTTGGCCATGTACCAGGTGAGTGCGAGGATCTGCGCCTATGGCGATAAACAGGCCACTCAGATTAAGGCTGGACCGGCTGCCATTCACCGTGTTGATCATGCCAATTCCGCTGACCACCTCGTCACCGTAAATATGCGTTACCTCGGTGTTCCACAGAAACTCGATTTTGGGGTCATTAAAAGCACGGTCCTGCATGGTCTTGGATGCACGCAACGAATCTTTGCGGTGAACCACATACACTTTTTCAGCGAACCTCGTGAGAAAAGTGGCTTCCTCCATTGCGGAGTCACCACCACCCACCACAGCGATCGTCTTTTGGCGAAAAAAGAAACCGTCGCAGGTAGCGCACCACGAAACACCGTGACCGCTCAGGCGATCTTCATCGTCGAGCCCGAGCTTGCGGTAGGCAGAGCCGGTGGCAAAAATTACGGTGAGTGCCTCATGGACTTCCCCATTGCCTAGGCTGACGCGCTTGACATCACCCGAGAGTTCGAGTTCGATCACATCATCCAACACAATCTCTGTTCCGAAACGCTCAGCCTGCTTCTCCATGGCTTTCATAAGTTCAGGCCCTTGGATACCGTCGGCAAACCCCGGGTAGTTTTCTACCTCTGTGGTTTTCATGAGCTCGCCACCCGCCTCAACCGAACTAGCAATCAGGAGCGGCTTTAGTTTGGCCCGTGCAGCGTAAATTGCTGCGGTGTACCCGGCGGGTCCGGAACCGACGATGATGATCTGGCGCACGTTCACTGTCTCCCTCAGGGTATTTACTTCCCGGTACAACACCTTCACGGTACTTGCTATTCCGGACAGCCATCCATAATTATCTTCGGCGGCGTATCCGTTCAATCATGGGTGCCGCGAAGGAACGCAGTTCGGGGTTTCGAGTCAACCAGAGAATACTGGCGTAGACGATCAACATGCCGAAACTGGTGACTATCATCGAAACGATAGCACCGAGACGATCTGCCACAGGAAATGCACCAGCCGCAGTTCCACCCAGCAGCTGCAGGATTCCCCACCCAGCCGCCCCGGCAATAATGGCTACCGCTGCGAACCACACGGTTTTCTGTGCGACTCGAACTGTGTCGAGCCGACCGAGTGATCGACGCAGCACAGCTGCGGACAGCACAGCCTGAAGCGTAAGCGAAACAGAAAGCATCAGAGCGAGACTCATCGCGATCATCTCCTTGGGTACAACGGTTCCGATGATGAGGGCACCCGAAATATAAAATGCTGTTTGGACGACCTGGATAATAAACGCTGATCGCGTGATTTCTAATGCGTAGAAGACTCGGAGGAGTACATAAAAGACCGTAAAAGGAATGAGCCCGACAAGAAAAGCTATGTAGACCCCAGCGAGCGAGAGTGTCTCTTTATAGGTGTTGTCAGCGAAAACTGCGCTGAAAGGCATGGCGAGTATCGTAAGCGCGATGAACGCAAAAACCATGATGAGCAGGATTGAGCGCAGCGCCGCCGAGATGTCGTTGCGCAGGTCATCCATTCTTGAGTTGACCACATGTGTGCTCATTCTGGTGAAGTAAGCGGTGGCAATTGATACGGTGGCAATCGAATGCGGCAGCATGAACATGAGCCAGCCGTATTTCATGACATTGATTGAGGCGTTCCCTGTGGCTGTTGAGGCAACCTGTGACTCCACTACCCCCGCAATTTGACTCACAAGGAACATCGCAAATACCCAGGATGCGGAAAGTCCTGTTCGGGCAAGCCCGACACCCCTCCAACGGAAGTCTGGTCGATATGTCAATCCAGCCCTACCGAGGAAGAAAAACAAAGAAAAGGCCTGAACCGCGATGCCCAGTGTGGCGCTGCCAGCGAGGAGAGCCACATGACCGACTGTCCATCCATCGGCACCTCTATTTTGCTCTGCTTCACCGAACAGAGAAATAAAAACAACAAGACCGCTGATAGCAACGATGTTGTTGAGCACAGGTGCCCAAGTGAAGGGACCAAAAACCCCACGAGCATTGAGTGCTTCACCGACCAGGCTATAGAGCGCATAAAAGAGGATTTGCGGTAGGCACCAGTAGGCCAGGGCAGTGGCCAAACCGAGCTCCCTGTCGCTGAAGCCACTCTGTGCATAGAGGGAAACCAACAACGGGGAGCACACAGTGGCAACAGCGGTGATGGTGGCGAACACGACTATACCAATGGTGATGACTTTGTTGATGAACCGCGCACCTCCGTCGTCGTGGAGCCCCGCTTTGACGATCTGCGGCACAAGAACCGCGCTCAGCAACCCGCCCGCCACCAGGGAATACACGTTGTTCGGTAGTTGATTTGCCAGAGCGAAAGTATCTGCTGCGCTACCTTCAAGACCAATAGCGCTCGCGAGAATCGTGAGACTTATGAAGCCGAGCGCCCGCGAGACAATGGTTCCCGAGGCCAGTAGTGCGCTGGAACGACCCACCGAAATTGTTTTTCCGGGTTCGCTCGTATCAACACCGGCGGTACTCTCTTTTTCACCGCGCGGGTCTTTCATGGGGTTCTGCCCTTCGATTCCTTACGAAGGCGCACGATATTGCGCACCAGGCCCCCACCGAACACGCCGACAACCAGGATCGCGATGACGATGACGACGGGAGTTTCCCAACCTGCCTGGACGTTGATTCGAGCACGGGATACGCTGCCGATAGACACACCACTGTCACTCATAAGACTGATGGTGATGCTCACTATTCCATTCGACACGGCTTGGGCAGGAATTTTTGCGCTGGCCTGTGAGTTCGCTTCGACCATGAGCTTGACCCTGCTCTCGCCCATGGTCAGGAGCCCGGTATCTGGTCGCACAGTGACATAAACAGTGACGGCCTGGTTGAGGTCGTTTCGGACTGCAATGGGTAAGGGTGCGGCGGCGGCCAGAAAGGTGAAATCATCGGCAGACGCGATCTGAACTGAGCTTTGTAAAATGCGAGACGATTCCAGGTTCTCAGCGACACTGTTGATCCAGCCGTCTGGGTTGTTATCCCAGCCGTTGGCTGTCACTGCGAGCAGCTCTAGTCGCCGTTTCGAGGTGATGGCGAGAGGATCCTCGGCAATACCAAGGAATTGTGTTTCCTGAGCGTGAGCATTCAATAAATCGCGCATGAGTTTCACTCGCTCAGGCGGCTGGGGTTTATCGACAATTGAAGCGATTGTGGGTGTCGTGACCAGAATATCCGCCACTCTCGTCAGCGAGATTGCAGGGTTCGATTGCATGCTAGCCACTGTTTGTGACAGGTAGTTGGTATTGCTCACCAGCGCACGATTCAGGGTAGCGAAGACGGCACCAGTGGGTCCGCTCTGAGCACTTCCTGCGGTTGCGATGGCAGCCGATAGTGCGAGATTGGCTGGTTGCCAGTCATTCAGACTGCGTGATTGGGTGGCCGCGCGAAACGCTTCGGCAACCGAATCATCCGAGATGAGAATTCGTGTCCCACCGATCTCAGCCACACTTCCGATGTTCTCGTTTCGGGACACATTCCCCGAGGACAGGATGATGGTGGAATAACCGCTGTCTGCAATAACGGGTAGATCAGTGGCGATGGCTGTGTTCTCTCTCGGCCAAGCGAGCCCGGTAAGGGAGTAGGGCCATGCGAGTAGATCTGCGCTAGTGGGAAGGGTCGGAACCGCGGGCTCGGGGACGATTGTCGAGCTTGGGCTTGGAGCAGGTGTCGCAGAGGAAGTTGCCACAGCAGTGTCGGCTGTTGCCGTGAACAAGGCAGGATCGATGGCAAAATCAAAGCTGTCGGGTGCCAGAACCGTCCCATATCCAGCCTGGGTTGCCAGTGTCATATCGGAATCCGCATAGCTGAGAGGAAAAGTTTCGTTCGGTGCACCGTACAGGCGAGCGAGCCATGCTGTGGCACTGCTGGGGGCGGCGGTGCCGAGAACTCGAATCGATACCACGATTCTTGGGTCAATACCCAGTGCAACCGGCTTTCCGATGAGGGAGTCCAACGCTGTGGTCAGCGGCCCGAGAGGTGAGGTATATCGTTCGAGGGTTTCGGCGCTCATGAGGCCGTCGCCACTCTCAGGGACAGTGATGGGCACAGCGAGTGCAAGCTTGACAGGACCCGAAGCCTCAGTTGCGACAACTGAAGTGTTACCACCGATAAGAACACCGCCCAGACCAAGAGCAATGGCCAGCACAGTGCTGAGTATTTTCACGAACACGGGTTGACCCCACAGCACGGTACGGTCAGCATAAACGCAATTCTATTCGCTCCTGCCTGTGAGCTTGGCGACTGGGGAACGCACAGCGGCTTGTGCCATGCTGGTTGGATCATGGAAAATGTCGCCAAGGCCATCACCAGTCTTGGTGAACTCGCTGACTCGGTTGCGGGTCTCGCTACAGCGTTCTCAGCGGCCGGTCGACAGTTAGCTCTTGTTGGGGGCTCGGTTCGTGACGCTTTTCTCGGTCGTGACGTCACCGACCTTGATTTCACGACGGATGCCCTGCCGGAGGAAATTCTTGCACTCGTCACCCCGTTATCGACCGCGCAGTGGGATATTGGTCGGGAGTTTGGCACGATTGCCGCGCGCATTGCTGGGCAGACGGTCGAGATCACCACATACCGGGCTGACTCGTATCGGGCAGCATCCCGAAAACCGGTTGTCGTGTTCGGCGACAACCTTGAAGGTGATCTGGTGCGCCGTGACTTCACCGTCAACGCGATGGCCCTGCGCCTGCCGGAACGTGTGCTGGTTGATCCCTGGGGTGGACTTGACGATCTCATGGCGCGACAGATCAGAACGCCAGGACCGCCGGATGTGTCGTTTGGGGATGACCCTTTACGGATGATGCGCGCCGCCCGTTTCAGCTCGCAACTTGGATTTACCGTCACCCCCGCGACCATCGAGGCAATGACCGCGATGGCTCACCGTCTGGACATTATTAGCGTTGAGCGGGTGGCCGATGAGCTGTCAAAACTTCTGAAGACCGATGATCCAGTGCCGGGTATCCGGCTTCTAGTGGAGACGGGGATCGCTCACATCGTGCTTCCGGAAATTCCGGCCCTGCGGCTCGAGGTTGACGAGCATGCTCATCACAAGGATGTCTATGAGCACAGCTTGACCGTGCTGCAACAGGCCATTGGTCTTGAGAAGTCAAGAAACGGTGGTGGGCCGCCTGATCTTGTATTGCGCATTGCCGCGCTTTTGCACGATATTGGCAAACCGGCAACCCGTAAGATTGAGTCTGGTCGTGTGGTGACATTTCATCACCATGATGTGGTCGGCGCGAAACTGGCCGCGCGCCGATTGAAAGCGTTGCGCTTCGATAACGAGACTATTGCCGCGGTCTCCCGCCTCATCGAATTACACCTGCGTTTTTTCGGGTACACGGATGCGGCGTGGACCGACTCCGCTGTGCGCCGATATGTTCGGGATGCTGGGCCTCAGCTCGAGCGCCTGCACATCCTGACGCGGGCCGATGTCACCACCCGCAATGTTCGCAAGGCCGACCGTTTATCATTCGCCTACGACGATCTTGAGGAGCGGATTGCGGCAATTGCTGCGGCTGAGGGGCTCGCTGCGGTGCGCCCTGATCTTGATGGCGGCGAGATTATGGCTGTTCTTGGGTTGAAACCGGGACGCCAGGTAGGCGAGGCATATCGATTTTTGCTTGAATTGCGTCTTGACGAAGGCCCCCTTGGCGCGGAGCAGGCAACGGAGCGTTTGCGCGCGTGGTGGGGATCCCGGTCAGATTCACCGTCATAAAAGTACGGCCCCCAAAGCGAAAGCTCCAGGGGCCGTACGGACATTCCTTGATGCTTATTTGTTGGGCACCCAGGTTTTGATGGAGTCGACGATCATGGTGGTGTTGTCACCGCTCCAGTTGGTGGAAGAATCGGGAAGACCGCCCCACTTTCCACCGATCTGCAGGTTCACTCTCAGGTTCCAGCGCTTGCCAGATTCGTAGTACTGATCAAACCACTGCGGGTCGCCCTGCTTCCACTGGGCTGTCTGCACGCCATCGACCCAGATGGTGATGCTTCCGGGCTTCTTCTCGATGGTGTAGGTGTGCCACTGGGTTCCTGTTGCATCACCAACAGCTGTGAAGTAAGCCGGCTTTGGGGATTTTTGGTGAGCCGATCCGTAATCCGTGTGGATCGTGAAGTGCATTTTCGGCTTAGCGCGCTCTTTTCCGTAGGTTTCAATCAGGTCGATCTCACCACCGGAGAAGTCAGCGGGACGGAACCACAGGGGAGCTGCCCACATGCCCTGTTCCATCGGAACTTTGGCCCGGATCTCTGCACGGAAGTAGTTCGGTAGTGAGTACTTTCCGTTGCTGTCGACATAACCGGAGGTGTACTCACGACCACCCTTGGACTCTTTCTTGCCCTGGATTCGAAGTGAACCATCCCGAACGGAGACGTTGTTGCTCGTCAGGTAGCTGTTCTCGTTGGAGTTGGAAGTATTGTTACGCACACGCCATACGGTCGTGTTGAGGCTGTCGAAGTTGTCAACCAAATCAGTCTTCCAATCCGCGAGCGGGGCCGGCGTCGGAGCCGGAGTCGGAGTTGGAGTCGGAGTTGGAGTTGGAGCCGGAGTTGGAGCCGGAGTTGGAGCCGGAGTTGGAGCCGGCGTCGGAGCTGGGCAGGTTTGTCCAGTGTTGGGAGCTGGTGAAGTGGTTGAACGCGGCCACTTCGTGGCGGACCCAATAGCGAATCCTTGCAGTGACGTGCTGGTCGTTGACTGGTCGTTGACTGAGTTTCGATCTTGGGCTGCAGCTGCCGAGGCACTGATGACGCCAACTGCGCCAAATAATGAGATCACCAGCGGGACAGCGAGATACTTTCCGGTTAGTTTCTTACTCTTGATGGAGGGCAAGACAGACTCCTTAAAATGAATTAAATTCGGTCGATTTGCTTTGGGGGAATGTACGCATCGAATCGGATTTCCGCACAACGCCGGAAGCTGCTCAACAATCAAAATAAGTGTGTCGGGCACCTTCAAACGGGGGACTTCCTCGGATCGAAGTCCCTGCGCCTCAGGATGCGCGCCGGAGGTCAACCATTGACGAAATGACTCTCCGGACTTATGAATTTAAGTTGGGTCTGCTCCTTTCCGCTCACGGTGAGTTTGCCTACCCGAATTCACCGGGGTTCCGGATTCGGGCGGCACAACTAAGTAGTAGGAGGGAGAAATTATTCCAGGGGAGCAAAATCACGACTTAGGCTGTCAAAGCAGCCCAGGTTTTTGGACCAACTTTTCCATGGACAACCATACCACGGTCCCGTTGGAAGGAGCGAGTGGCTTTTTCTGTCGCCGACCCAAATATTCCATCGGCTGTGAGCTTAAAGCCACGCTTAGTCAGAGCCTTTTGAGCCGCCATAACAGCTTCCCCTTTGGAACCCTCCCGCACCGTCGGTGCCAGCGCCCCCCAGGTCTTTGGCCCCACAATCGCATCGCTGGTGAGACCTTGTGATGATTGGAAGGTGCGGACCGCTCGTACCGTGCCCGAGCCAAAGTTACCGGTCAGTGCCACAGGAACATCGTTGTGACGTAGCAGATGCTGGATCACTGTCACCCGATACCCTTTCGCACCCTTAGCCACAGTGGTCCAAGAAATCTCTGGAGAATCATCTCCTTCTATCCGCTTGACGAGGGCAGCGATCCGTGAGTCGCCCGGCCCCACGTTGATCTCGAAATGCATCTCGTCCTTACGCCCCGAATAATCGCCGCCCCATCGGACTACACCGTCACAAGCATCAATGATTCGATGAATCGCCCGTTCTTGAGCGTTCGAAAACGTTCCCGAGGAGCCGAGTGGATGCCGGGGTGCGTTGATGTCGATCGCGGTACCGCTTGCATGGTTCGACAGGGTGCGAGCACCTCGGATAGGACGGTAAGCGTGCCCCCAGCACCACCCAGCAACCAGCGCCTCAACCTCGGAGTCGAATCGTTTTGCTACGTACTGAAGAATCTTTTTGACATTGCCCTCACGTACTCCGGCAGGAAAAGAAACACCGCCAACCGTGAGAGGAGAAATAGGAATTTGCCCCGACGAACCACCGGGCCAGCCGTTCTGTGACTCTGCAGCCTGGGCGGGTAGGGCAGTGGCGAGAACGGTAGCGCTACCGAGAACAAGACTTGCGGCACCCCCAAGCATTAGGCGACGACTTAGTCCAGGGGAGTGGGGTTCGATGTTATTCACGAAAATCTGCCTCTCGGGTTGCAGGTGGCTGCTCTGCATCATAGAGAGTCTCCAACAGAGGAGTCGATGGGGAGAACTCCCCCTTGACCCTCTGTGAGGTGGGCTCTTAGGATGATGGCCGTTCTATTCTCGTGGAACAAAATTTGAGAGCTGCGTCATTGCCCCAACCCGAAGGAGATTTGACGTGAGATGGATTCCGCGCCGAAATCTAGTGCTTGCTTCCGTGATTGCGACGGCTTCAGTCTGGGCAACACTGGGGTTGACGACTGTGGAGGCGAATGCTGCCACATCGCATGACGTTCGAATTGTTACGGCGAATGTTGATTTTGGCGTCAGTGACTCCACCGTCAAAGAACGTTTTCGTGATTACAGTCGTCACGCCGATATCGTCCTGATCCAGGAAGCCAAGAACGTTAATCTGCACCGACTTCTTGATAGTGACAACTGGATTGTGCGGCAGCGCGTGGGTAGCGGCAATGAGCAGCAGGGTTCTGCTGTGGTGGTGCGGCGGTCTCTCGTCGAGCATCGCTCCGACGTTAGTGATCTCGATCTTACTCTTGGCACAAATGGCAATGAATGCCGAATCATGGCGAGATATATTGCAACTGCGACAGTGAAGTTGGCGCAAGGCGGGCTACTTCGGGTGGCTTCTGTTCATCTGCCACCGCGAAATGATTGCCAGACCGGCCCAGGAAGTGACTACGACGAAATGATCAAGTCCATTGCGCGCCTCTCTGATCGATTTCCCCATCGACTGGTCATTGGTGGCGACTGGAACAAGATTGTTCGCTCCGACCCGAATGAACTCAGTCGGCAAGCTGACAACCGTATCGTGCCGCGAGGTCCCGAGGGGTCCATCGATGGCTTCTATATTCCTCGTGATTTCAAGCAAATCGGTGCCGCAAGGACTGTTGGCTTCGCCTCTAAGGGGCATCGAGCCACCCAAGTTATTCTTGAGGTTCCCGCCAGCTAAAATATTCTGCTAAGCGGTATATCTTTTCGGCAGTCAAGCGAAGAGAAGCGGTGGGGGCTTCTGGGCTAAGAATTGGCGGTAATCCAGTCGTCGAGTTGTTGTCGCGCCACCGGCTCGGTTAACTGCACCGGTGGCGACTTCATGAGATACGCAGAGGCTGCCTCAACTGGTCCGCCAAGCCCGGCATCAAGGGATAACTTCGCTGCCCTGATCGCATCGATAACAACACCGGCTGAGTTTGGTGAATCCCATACCTCCAGTTTGTATTCGAGGCTGGTTGGGGCATTCCCGAAGCCGCGGCCTTCGAGGCGCACAAATGCCATTTTGCGATCTTCCAACCAGGGAACGTGATCGCTGGGGCCGATGTGGACATCATGGGAGTTGAGTTGAGCCTCGACATTACTGGTCACCGATTGAGTTTTCGAGATCTTTTTTGACTCCAACCGGGTGCGTTCGAGCATGTTTTTAAAATCCATATTGCCGCCGATATTGAGTTGATAGGTACGGTCAAGAACCAGCCCGCGTTCTTCGAACAGGCGTGCCAGCACTCGGTGAGTGATGGTGGCACCCAACTGGCTTTTGATGTCATCACCGATGATGGGGATGCCAGCCTCGGTGAACTTTTTCGCCCACTCTGGATCGCTGGCAATAAAAACCGGTAATGCATTAACGAAGGCGACCCCGGCCTCAAGCGCGGCCTGTGCATAATACTTTGCGGCATTCTCAGATCCGACCGGGAGGTAGCAAACTAAGACATGGGCACCGCTATCGCGGAGCGACTGCGCCACATCGACAACAGGGGAATTCGACTCGGTAATCGTGTCGCGGTAGTAGGAGCCGAGTCCATCAAGGGTGGGGCCGCGTTGCACGATAACGCCGGTGGTGGCCACCTCGGCAAACCGGTAGGTGTTGTTCTGGCTGCCCCAGATGGCCGCAGCGATGTCGAGCCCAACCTTGTGCTCATCCACATCGAAGGCAGCCACGAATTCGATGTCAGCCACGGCATAAGGGCCCAAGCGATTGTGCATCAGGCCCGGGATGACGTTCCCTGCTGCCGCATCCGCGTAGAAAGTGACGCCTTGAATAAGTGAGTTGGCGCAGTTTCCTACACCCGCGATAGCGACCTTAACGGTCATGAAGATGGTACTCCTTGAGAGAAATGACTACACTTAGCAGGTTGTCTTGTTCCGGATTCGGAGTTGAGACAACCGTCAACACCCTCCTGCTGCAGATCGTCTGCAGCCGTTCGAGTCCGAAGGAGGTGGGTTTGTGACGCACCAGTACGAACTCATGGTGATCCTCGATCCTGAGATCGATGAGCGCACCGTGGCACCTAGCCTAGACAAATTCCTGAACGTCATTCGCGTCGATGGTGGAACCATCGACAACGTAGACATCTGGGGTCGCCGTCGTCTGGCCTACGAGATCAATAAGAAAACCGAGGGCATCTATGCCGTTGTGCAATTCACGGCCAATTCCTCGGCGACTGTTGAGCTTGACCGCCAACTCAAGCTCAGCGAAGCAGTGATGCGCACCAAGGTGCTTCGCGCTGAAGAGGGAATTGCTCAGGTTGCTGCAGCCAAGGTGCTTGCTGAGGCTAAAGCTGCACGCAAGGCTGCTGCTACTCCGGCGAAAAACACTGCTCCACCCAAAGAAAAGGTGCCAGCTGCCGCTGTTCCTACTGAAGCAGAAAAGCCTGCTGTCGTGAAGAAGCCTACGACGGTGAAACCCGCAGCCAAGGCGCAGGTTCTGGCTGAACCAAAGGTTTCGGAATAGGCCATGGCTGGCGAAACTGTTATTACCGTCGTGGGCAATCTCACGAGTGACCCTGAGTTGCGCTATACGCAAAACGGGCTCGCGGTGGCCAACTTCACTATCGCATCCACTCCGCGAAGCTTTGACCGGGCCTCGAATGATTGGAAAGACGGCGAGGCACTGTTTTTGCGTGCCAGCGTCTGGCGCGAGTTCGCTGAGCACGTTGCCGGTTCGTTGACCAAAGGTTCGCGGGTTATTGCCAGTGGTCGATTGAAGCAGCGTTCCTATGAGACCAAGGAAGGGGAGAAGCGCACGAGTATTGAGCTTGAAGTAGATGAGATTGGTCCATCGTTGCGTTATGCGACCGCCCAAGTTACTCGTGCGGCATCGTCCCGTGATTCGGCAGGCGGTGTTTCTCGCGGTGGTGGTCAGCCAAGTGGAGCCCAGCAGCAAGAGCCGTGGGCTTCTAGCGCACCGAGCAGCGCACCGGATGGCGACGTGTGGAATACGCCAGGCAACTATTCGGATGAGACACCCTTTTAGGCATCATCCTTTACCTCGGCCATCATGGTGGCCTTTCAACCTTAGTAAGGAAAAACAATGGCAGGAAAGAGCAGCGGTGATCGCCGCAAGCCGATTCGCAAAGGCAAAGATGGTAAAAATGTTGCCCCAGCGAAAGCGATCCGCGTGGGTGTCATCGACTATAAAGACGTCGCCACGCTTCGCAAATTTATTTCAGAGCGGGGAAAAATCCGCGCCCGCCGCATCACCGGTGTTTCTGTCCAGGAGCAGCGCCTTATCGCCACGGCTGTCAAGAACGCCCGCGAGATGGCACTGCTGCCCTATGCCGGCTCTGGCCGCTAAAGGAGCATGATATGTCCAAGTTGATCCTGACACACGAGGTTACCGGTCTCGGTGCCCCCGGCGATGTTGTCGACGTTAAAAATGGTTTTGCCCGCAACTATCTCATTCCCCAAGGTTTTGCCGTGGCATGGACGCGTGGTGGCCAAAAGCAGATTGAATCTATCAAGGCGGCTCGCGCGGCCCGTGAGCATGCCACCCTCGAAGAGGCCCAAGATCTCAAGGCCCGTCTGGAAGCTAGCACCGTGACCCTGACCGTCAAGTCTGGCCAGGGTGGTCGCCTTTTCGGCTCTGTGAAGCCCTCAGATGTGGCGGCTGCTGTGGCGGCTGCCGGTCTGGGCACTGTGGATAAACGCAAGATTGAGATCACCTCGCCGATCAAGGCGATTGGCGAGCACGAGGCATCTGTGCGCTTGCGTGATGACCTAATTGCCGCGATCACGGTGCGGGTTATCGCAGCGAAATAAAACTCACCCACCTTATGGGGTAGACGGCGACCGGCAAAAATTGCGGTCGCCATCTACATTTAAGAGCAAAATGCAGGTGGAGGACAGACAACCCTGCATTGTTGTGCACAGGAGCTTTCCCTTTCTGAAACCTTGAACTCGTAGTTGAAGCGTCTTTCTACACAAGCAGCCTTTTTCTTAAAAGAGCAGATCAGAGTGCTTTTTGAAAGAAAATTAACATTGTTATCCACAGTTAATTGCACAGCTTGCCCACATGTACCCCGGCGTTTCTTGCACGTTCTCCACACCTGCATCCACAGCTCATGTTGTGGCACCATTTCGGGTGTCCCTACTGTGGAGCAGTCTTAACTCCCAGGAGAGTTCAGAGCTGATCGTGGTCGGAGTGTCGGCGGGCGCAGTTATACAGAGACAGAGCGTTATAACAGGGACAGGTTGTAACGGGGATAGAGCGTCATCAAAATCGGAGGTCGAATGTCTATTGCGCATCTGGGGCTCGCCACCGATCAGCGACAGTCTGGAGATTTTCGCTCAGACTCACGCAGTGATCGCGTTCCACCCCACGACCTCCTGGCCGAGCAGAGTTCACTCGGGGGCATGCTCCTGAGCAAGGATGCAGTGGCCGATGTTATCGAAACCGTTCGCGGGATTGACTTTTACATTCCTAAACACGAGACTATTTTCAACGCGGTCATGTCGTTGTATTCTCACGGTGAACCCACCGACGTTATTGCTGTGACCGATGAACTGACCAAAACGGGTGAACTCAGTCGCGCCGGTGGTGCCGAGTATCTTCATACGCTCACCGCACTGGTGCCCACCGCCGCCAACGCGGGATTTTACTCCTCCATTGTTGCTGAGAAAGCTGTTCTGCGTCGTCTTGTCGAAGCCGGCACCCGTATCGTGCAGATGGGCTACGCCAGTGAGGGTGAAGTTGTTGACCTGGTCAATAACGCCCAAGCTGAGGTTTATGGTGTTACCGGTGGCGTTGAGAGCGAGGACTACGTTCCCCTGACCGAGGCCGTCACCACAGCCATCGACGAGATTGAGGCCGCTCGCGGGCGCGATGGACAGATGGTCGGGGTTCCTACTGGCTTTATCGAGCTTGATGAGTTGACCAACGGCTTGCATCCTGGCCAACTCATTATTTTGGCCGCCCGTCCTGCGATTGGTAAGTCAACACTCGGACTTGATATCGCCCGCGCCGCCGCCATTAAGCACGATTTACCCACCATCGTTTTTTCCTTAGAGATGGGCCGCAGTGAGATCGCGATGCGGTTACTGTCGGCTGAAGCATCCGTTCCCCTTCAGCACATGCGGAAGGGAACGGTTCATGTCAACGATTGGACGACAATCGCTCAGACCCGCGGTCGCATCAACGACGCCCCGCTATACATCGACGACAGCCCAAATATGACCTTGGTCGAGATCCGTGCCAAATGCCGACGCCTCAAGCAAAAAGTCGGACTCAAAATGGTCATTATCGATTACCTTCAGCTCATGACCAGTGGAAAAAAAGTGGAGTCGCGTCAGCAGGAGGTGAGCGAGTTCTCTCGTGCGCTCAAGCTGCTGGCCAAAGAACTTGGCGTTCCCGTGATCGCGATCTCTCAGCTCAACCGTGGGCCGGAGCAGCGAGCAGATAAGAAGCCTGCCCTATCAGATTTGCGTGAATCCGGGTCGATTGAGCAGGATGCCGACATGGTTATCTTGCTGCATCGCGAGAGCGCCTATGAGGCAGAGAATTCGCGTGCTGGTGAGGCTGACCTGATTGTGGCGAAGCATCGCAATGGCCCGACTCGAACGGTGACGGTGGGCTTCCATGGACACTTCTCGCGGTTCGTTGATCTCCCGCCTGGATCGTAGACTGAGAACTGTGGACACCGTTACCCCCTGGTACGTTCCCGTGGCGCGAGCGGTGGTCGCTTTGGTGGCTGCCGCCGTGGTGACCTTCAGCGCTGACCACTCTGCATCGGTGGGTTATGTCACCTTCGGCTTTTTTGCCGTCATCACCGGTGGAATTCTTGGCTTCGCTTCCCTTCGCAGTACAGGGCGTGGTGTTGTACCGGTCGTTACTCGAGTTCAGAGCGCGGTCAGCCTGGGTGCTGGAATTATTTCACTAGCAACTCTTACCGCAGGGTTGCCCCTTTTTGTATTGCTGGTGGCGGCCACTGCGGCCATCACAGGATTTCTTGAACTGTACCTTGGCCTTCGGTTCAGGGGTGTGGACCGTTCAACTCGTGACTGGACTTTCATTGGTGCTCTGACCGCTGTTCTTGCTGTCGTTGTTGTGCTGGTTCCCCCCGGTTTCGTGCAGCCATTCAGTGGGCCTGACGGCGTTCGGGGTGAGTTGACGGCATCCGTCATTATTATTGGTGTGCTTGGTGCCTACTGGGTAGTCTTTGGCGTTTATCTTGTGATTGCAGGTCTTTCCCTCAAGTGGGCACCGCCCAGCCAGAGCCCGACCGAGGCCACAACCGAAAGTGTGTCACCATGAATAAACCCAGCCGCAAGGACCGTACCCGTCCCTTCGAGCTGCTGGTTCTTTCGGTGGTTCTTGGGGCTTTTGTGGGGTTTGTTGTGTTGATGGCAACCCGCGAGATTGTGCTGGCGTTTATTTTTTTCTGCGTGTCTTGCATCGTCTCCCTGGTTGCCCTTGCCATGCTTTCGCTCGCAGCTCAGGCGACCGGGGCAGAAAAAATTGATCTAGCGGAGCAGGATGATGAGTATGACCTAAGGTCGCGGGGGCACTGAATCGCCAGCTGCTCAGGGAGCATGAGCTGACGTTTATCCCCTCACCGTGAGCCTTCTATGTAACTGACCAACTGTGAGGCAAGACCGGCGTAGGTGCTTGGGGTCAGCAGACGCAATCGAGACCGTGCCTCGGGCCCAATATCTAGGCCATCAATAAACTCGATGAGCTCGGTCTGCCCAAGACGCTTACCGCGGGTGAGCTCTTTGAGTATCGCGTAGGGGTCAGCAATCGAGCTACGCCCCGCAGTCACCTCGGCTCGAATCACCGTCTGGATGGCCTCCCCCAGGATCTCCCAGTTGCTATTGAGGTCATCGGCGAGGCGGTCTCGATCAAGGTCAATTTCTTTGAGGCCGCGAAGGATGTTTTCTAAGGCGACCAGGGAGTGGCCGAAGGCGACCCCGATGTTGCGCTGGGTAGTCGAATCGGTGAGGTCTCGTTGCAGTCGAGAGGTGACCAGGGTTTGGGCGAGTGCCTCAAAAAGCGCGCAAGAGATTTCAAGATTTGCCTCGGCGTTTTCGAAACGAATGGGATTGATCTTATGAGGCATGGTGGAGGAGCCAGTTGCGCCAGCCTGAGGAATCTGACGGAAGTAGCCGCTACTGATGTACGACCACACATCGGTGCACAGGTTATGCAGGATGCGGGCGGTGTGACTCATCTGTTGGTATAGGTCGACCTGCCAGTCGTGCGACTCGATTTGGGTGGTCAGTGGGTTCCACTCCAGGCCGAGACTGGTAACGAACTCGCGTGAGATTGTGGGCCAATCCTGATCGGGGTCGGCAGCGTGGTGGGCAGCATAGGTTCCCGTCGCGCCGTTGAATTTGCCGAGAAACTCGATAGCCTCAATTTTTGTGACGCTGCGCTCAAGTCGATACACAAACACAGCAAACTCTTTGCCCATGGTGGTGGGTGTGGCAGGTTGACCATGTGTGTGTGCCAGCATTACGTCATTCCGGTGCTGGATTGCGCGGTTGCGCAGCGACTCAATGACACGACGCAGTGCTGGTAGCCAGACCTCGCGCACAGCGGCACTGATCGTCATCGCGTATGACAGGTTATTGATATCTTCGCTGGTGGCGGCGAAGTGGGTTAGTTCAGCGATGTTGTCGAGGCCCAGCTCGGTGAGCTTGGCGCGCACCAAGTATTCAACGGCCTTAACATCGTGCCGAGTGGTGGCTTCAAGACTCGCCAGTTGGTCGATTTCAGCCTGACCAAAACCGGCTGCGAAGTCGCGCAGTACCTGGGCCTGTTCGCGGCTGAGACGCAGCGATCCGAAAAGCTCGTGCTCGGTGAGGTAGAGCAACCACTCGATTTCGACCTGCACTCGAGCCCGGTTGAGCCCGGCTTCGGAAAGGTGATCTCCCAGCCCGGCGACCAGTGTGCGGTAGCGGCCATCGAGGGGACTTAGTGGTTGTTCGGGCAGGTTCATGAGTTTCCCTGTCGGATTCCTGGGGCGATCTGGCGGAAGAGTGCCTCGCACGATTTCTCGATCATTGAGAGTACGTGCTCAAAAAGTGCTGCATCCGAATAATACGGGTCTGGGACATCAATAAGTGTCGATTGTTCGCTATCAAACGATAGTAGTAGCTGTACTTTTGCGCGGTCGGTGTCGTTCGACGCCCAGGCCTTGAGGATGCGTTCCTGGCTGCGATCAAAGACCACGACAAGATCGAGTTCGCTGAACCAACTCGGATCAAACTGGCGACCGCGATGACTTCCGCCGTTGTAGCCATGAGAGGCCAGCGTGGTGAGTGTGCGTTCGTCTGAGGGTTCGCCGACGTGCCAGTCGCCGGTGCCAGCTGAGGTCACCAGCATCCTGGTGTCGAGCCCAGAGCGGATGGCAAGGTGGTCCATCACTGCTTCGGCCATCGGTGAGCGGCAGATGTTGCCGGTGCAGACAAAACACAGGCGAAATTGCGGAGGGCTGTCGATGGGCCGCTCACAATTCATCCCTTCATTGTTGCGCACTTCTTATCCTTCACACGACCGAAGTTTTTGCTATTTGCACCGAAATGTTTCTCGTTCAGAGCTCTATGTGCATCCTGCGGCATGCTGATGACGTCGAGAGGAATCCATGAATCAACCAAGGGATGTCGCTGTCATTGCCGCGCTGGAGAATCAGGCCCGTGAGCTGACCTATGTGCTATGGCGCTTAGAGCGGGCGCGCAACACCCTGATGCCAGGCCCAGCCGATTTTTGGCGAGGGGTGAGCAAACGTGCCTTCGATATTTCTGTTCAGAGTCTTGGCCGGAGCCTCGATCACACCATTACCGCTGTGAGCTCGGCGTTATCACATACGCAGAGCGCGATCATGGGGATGGCCGATCATGGGTGATGATCTGAGCATCGGTGGTAGTGGATCAGTTGCCGTGGCGAGCGACGAACTCTTCGCCAATGCTGAGCAATTGCGGGAGCTGGCACAAGAGCTCTTGGCGCTCCACCATGACCTAGCGTCGATCATGGAGCTCAACTCGGTGTCACTATCGCCGTTGACGGGAGCCCCGCGGGACATTGCGGGAGCTGAGAATGATCTTGAGCAGGCGCGGTTTCTTCTGACGGAGACTGAATCGCAAGCCCGAGCGATATATTTTGCCCTTGAGGCCGCTGCCCGGGGCTACGGTTTTGCCGAGAACGTTGTCGGCCACCTGATTCACCAGAGTGCCGGTCAATTCAGCGGTCTACTCGCGAGATTTTCACCACTATCGTTCGTGGCGGCTGTCGCTGCGGTGGCAACAGCCGGAGCAGCGGGTGGAATTCTGCTGCGAGCGGGTTCGTCGGGTGGTCGCGGTCGTCATTCTTCTGGTGCGGGTCATAGTGCTACCCCTTGGAAGCGTCTTAGCAACGAGATCATCACCAACCCCATCACGACAGGGCTCATCAGAACTTCTACCCAAGCATCGGGTGCTGTTGTTGCGGGCTCCTTTGGAATTCCTCCTGCTCTTTCAGAACTCTTAGGCCTCGATGGTCCCGCGCTGAGCTCGACAGTCGTCATGGGAGCCGGATCGCTCTTCGGAGTCCTTAAAGAAACACCGGTGAAACTGGTGGACTCTCATACACAGGTTGTGACGGCCAGCCCCAGTGGATACGCTGATCGTCTTTCCCGTGTTCCCGATACCTCAGAAACCGATCGGGCACAGGTTGTTATCGAAAAATACTCCACACCAGGAGAGCCTGACCGATTCGAGGTCTATGTTGCTGGCACAGTGACCTTCTCTCCTGTTGCTGATAAGGAGCCGTGGGATATGACCAGCAATATGGCCAATGCGGTAGGGGGCGGCAGTGGATCGTATGACTCGGTTGCCGCAGCAATGGAGAGAGCCGGAATCGATGAGTCTAGTCCTGTGCAATTTACGGGGTACTCACAAGGGGCTGGCACCGTCGCTCAGCTTGCCGCTTCGGGTGACTACAACACACAAGGACTTGCCGCTTTCGGTGGCCCAACCGGGCAGGTTCCCATCCCCGAGGGCTTCCCTACGGTGATCGTTGAGCACACTGATGACCTCGTGCCGGCACTTGGCGGCGAGCAAGCCAATAATCACGCGGTTCTAGTTGAGCGCGATGTTTTTGCTGGTCGTGAAGTTCCGGCTGATAAGCCGGTGCCTTCCCATCACTATGAGTACTACCGTGAGACCGCACAGTTGATGGATCAGGCCCAGAGCGCGCAGGTAACCGAGGCGATCAAGCGACTTGATGGCTTTGCGCAAGGCTCTTCAACCATCACTAGCACCGCATACCAATTCGAGCGAGTTGCCGAGCGCTGAGGTTGCCGATCCTGTCTCACCCTTTGGGCACCAGCAGTGATCTGCTTGGGGGTGCGTTTCTCAGATTCCCAAGACTAAACGAAGACCCTCGGTGACTTTGGAGAGCACATAGTGCGGGATGTGACCGACCGGATATGGTTCGACGAACTCGCGACTGACGGGCCCCAGCTGCGACACCAGGGCAACAGAGTCCTGTTCAAGCCCGGAGGTGTCAACCGGTATGAGCACGTTACCCGGAAACGCTTCAAGAGCGGTATTTGAGGTGAGAGGAACCACAAGCACGGTGGCGATGACTGTGGCGAGAAGCCATTGCTCCTGCATGACAATAGCCGGTCGACGCTGGGCGGGCTCAGAACCACGCGGTAACCCGAAGTCGACCCAGACGACATCGCCTCGAGAAATCACCAGCTCGTACCCTCAGACATAGTGCGCTCTGATTCCCTAAGAAAAGGGCTGTCGGTGGAAGGCTGCCCGTGGCGGGTGATGACCGAATTGGCCAGTGCAGTCAGCTCGGCCGCACCTTCCAGCTCGTGAGCGAGGCGACTGGCAGCGACACGGTAGAACTCTGACCGGTTCATGCCATGTCGCGCTGCGATGCGCTCGAAGTCGCTATCCGGAATTGAAATCGCTGTCTTCACGGGACCGGTATGACTAGTCATACCACCGATGTGGTTAGCGATTCTTGTGACTACCCACATTCTTTTGGCGACCCACAATGGGACGCAGCAGGATACCAATCAGCCAGCTCAGAAATCCAAGAACCAAGGCACCCACCACTCCCCACCAGAAGCCGTCGACCACGAGACCAAAGCCAAAAAGACTTGACAACCATGCTGAGAGCAGAAGTAGCAGGGCGTTCACCAGGAGGGCAACAAGGCCTAGGGTCAGGATGTACAGCGGGAACGCCACAATACGCACCACAGTGCCGATTCCGCCATTGACGATCCCGAAGATTGCGGCTACCAGAAGAAAAGTGAGAATTGTTTCTAGCGTGCCTCCTGGAGCGAAAGCTTCGACGCGCACCCCCGCCACCACCAGGGTGGTCAGCCAGAGAGCAAGAGCATTGATCAGCAGCCGCGCGATGAGTTTCATGCGTCAACTATGCACCCCGGTTCGCGACCCGTGCAACGAGGTTCGGCGCGGTGGACGTAGTCTCACGCAGATCGGCGCGATGTCGTGTTCCTAACTCCTGCAGTGTTCTGCTGGAATTGCGAATATCGTGCTGTGTGATCGCGGTCTGTTGCATGTCGTGATGTAGCGAGACAGTGGCAATGTTCCTCCGAGTGGCGGGAGAAGATCACCGGCGGCGGGAGAAGCGACTCCCGCCGCCGGTTGCATACTCCCGCCGGATCGGTTGCATACTCCCGCCGCGTGGGTAAGGCTCTCGGGTAACGCAGTCGGGTGTGTGCCTGTCCGTCCACCAAACCGACCGACCACAAAGCACGAAGAGCCGGTTGTACACACCGAACAGCGTCACGCATAGGCTGTGGTGGTGAGATCAGTACGAGTGCGATTACGGCCCGACATCGAGACGATGGTTCCCTACCGGCAGGGAAAGGCAGCGGCGGTTGATGCCTTCAAGCTGTCATCCAACGAGAACCCGTTCGAGCCGTTGCCCTCCGTGCTTGCGGCCATAGACCTTAGCTGCCTCAACCGGTATCCCGAGGGGACGGCGACAACCCTTCGTGACGTGCTTGCCCGCCGTTTTGGCGTGACACCCCAGCAGGTGCAGGTGGGTGCTGGATCGGTATCGGTGCTCGCTCAACTCATCGCGGCCGTCGCCGCATCAGGTGACGAGGTGCTCTACGCGTGGCGGAGCTTTGAGGCCTACCCCGGTCTGGTAGCGACCGCTGGTGCGACATCCATTCAGATCCCCAACACCCCCGAGCACCGCCATGATCTGCCCGGGATGCTCGCCGCCATCACCGAGCGCACCCGAATGATCATCGTCTGCAGCCCTAATAACCCCACCTCCACGGCGGTCACCCACCAAGAGTTCACCGATTTTATGGTGGCGGTTCCCGAGACGGTGCTGGTGGTTCTTGATGGTGCCTATGCGGAGTTTGTCACTGATCCGCAGGCGGTGCGCGGCGAAGTGCTGCTTGCCGAGTATCCGAATCTGGTGTTGTTGCGCACCTTCTCGAAGGCGTATGGCCTCGCAGGCTTGCGCATCGGCTACGCCGTAGGCGCGGACTATCTCATGGATGCCGCGCGGGCTGTCGCCATCCCCCTCTCGGTCACCGAGCCGGCCCAACGCGCAGCCCTCGCCTCGCTGGAACACGAGGCCGAGCTTCTCGGGCGGGTCGCGGAGTTGACTCAGGTGCGCGAGCAGATGTATGCGGGACTGATCGAGCAGGGCTGGCAGCTGCCCAGGCCGCACGGCAACTTTGTTTGGCTTGCCACCGGTGAGCGCACTGCCGAGGCTGCCGAGCTCTTCGCCCGCCACGGGATTGTGGCCCGTGCTCTGGTCGATGGCCTGCGGGTGAGTGTGGGAGAACACGAAGCTGTAGAGAAACTCCTCACCGCGGCGGCGGAGTTTGTGCGGTTGCCAGCAGCCACTTCCCCGGCGGCACCGTTAGATTAGAGCAATGTCTTACACCGCCGCGACGGTCCAGCTCCTCTCGCAGGAGGGCGCACTGGTCGATAGTGATGCCTCCGCCGAGTACCTTCCCTATGTCGAGAAGCTCAGCGACGGGCAGTTGCGCGAATTCCACCGCCACATGGTGGTGATGCGCATGATTGATCTGGATGCTGCCAATCTTCAGCGTCAGGGCCAGCTGGCGATGTGGATCCCGAGTCTCGGTCAGGAGGCGGCTCAGGTCGGTTCGGGTTTCGCGGCTCGTCCACACGACCACATCTTTCCGGCCTACCGGGAGCATGCCGTGGCCCGCATCCGCGGTGTCGACCCCATGAGGTTGATCGAGTTGTTGCGTGGTCTTAGTCATGGTGGCTGGGATCCGAAAAAGAACAATAACTTTCACCTCTACACGCTGGTGATCGGTTCGCAGAGCCTGCACGCGACGGGCTATGCTATGGGGATCCAACTCGATGGCCTTACAGCGACCGGCAACCCCAACACTGACGAGGCCGTTATCGTCTACTTCGGTGATGGTGCGACCAGCCAGGGGGATGTCAGCGAGGCTCTGGTTTTCGCCGCCAGCTACCAGACACCCCAGGTGTTCTTTGTGCAAAACAATCACTGGGCTATTTCGGTGCCGGTGACCAGGCAGTCGCGCACCCCGCTCTATCTGCGGCCCAGCGGATTCGGTATTCCGGGCGTGCAGATCGACGGCAACGATGTGCTTGCCAGTTTTGCCGTGACCTGCGCCAACCTCGATGCTGCCCGCAGCGGTCAGGGCCCCCGGTTTATTGAGGCGCTGACTTATCGGATGGGTGCGCACACCACGAGCGATGATCCCACCAAGTACCGCAGAACCGATGAGCTCGATTTCTGGACCAAAGCCGATCCGATCAGCCGATTCGAGACCTATCTGCGCTCACGCGGCGAGAGCGATGCGTTCTTCGCGGAGGTCGCCGCCGAGGGCGCGGATGCGGCTGCCGACATTCGCAGGCGCATCGGTGACCTTGGTTCCCCACCCGCATCGAGCATGTTTGCTCATGTCTATTCCGAGGAGCACCCCTTGATGGAGGACCAACTCGCCTGGCTGGAAGCCTATGAAGCCTCCTTTGAGACCGCCGTGGGCGGAGGGCAGGCATGAGTGTGCAGTCACTGAGCCTGGCCAAGGCCATCAATCTGGGGCTACGTCAGGCACTCGCCGCCGACGATAAGGTGCTGCTGATGGGGGAAGACATTGGCCCGCTCGGCGGGGTTTTTCGGGTAACGGAGGGCTTGCAGGCCGAGTTCGGAGACCGACGGGTGATGGATACCCCGTTGGCCGAGTCCGGCATCATCGGCACCGCGATTGGTCTGGCGATGCGCGGCTACCGGCCGGTGTGCGAGATTCAGTTCGACGGTTTTATTTTTCCCGGCTTTGACCAGATCACCTCACAGTTGGCGAAACTGACCGCCCGACATGAGGGGTCCCTGACGATGCCGGTGGTCATTCGGGTGCCGTATGGTGGCCATATTGGTGCGGTCGAGCATCACCAGGAGAGCCCTGAAGCATACTTCGCGCACACGCCGGGCCTGCGGGTGGTGAGCCCATCCACCCCTCATGATGGGTACTGGATGATCCAGCAGGCGATTGCCAGCAACGACCCGGTGCTCTTCTTCGAGCCGAAAAGTCGGTATTGGCCCAAGGCTGATGTTGAGCTTGAGGTCAGCGGCGGTGAGTTGCACCGTTCGCGGGTGGTGCGTGAGGGCACTGAGGTGACCGTGCTCGGCTACGGCCCGATGGTCAGCGTGCTGTTGCGGGCCGCCGAGATCGCTGCCGAGGAGGGAACCAGTCTCGAGGTCATCGATCTGCGCTCGATCTCGCCGATTGATTACCAGCCGATTGTGGAATCCGTGCAGAAAACGGGCAGGCTGGTGGTGGCTCAGGAGGCACCGGGCTTTGTCTCGGTTGGCTCTGAGATTGCGGCGACCGTGACTGAGCGCGCCTTCTATTCGCTGGAAGCCCCGGTGTTGCGGGTGGCAGGTTTTGATACGCCTTTCCCCCCGGCCAAGCTCGAAGAAATGTATCTCCCAGACGCTGACCGCGTGTTGGAGGCTGTCGACAGGGCTTTGGCCTACTAGATCGGCACCGTCGACACCGCTGTCAGAAACACTAGTGAGGAGCATCACGATTATGGCGAACTCAGATTTCACCCTCCCGGATGTCGGTGAGGGGCTCACCGAGGCGGAGATTGTTTCGTGGAAGGTTCAGCTCGGCGACACCGTGATGGTCAATCAGGTGTTGGTTGAGATTGAGACTGCCAAGTCGTTGGTCGAGTTGCCTTCGCCGTTTGCTGGGGTGGTGGTGGCTTTGTTGGTGGCGGAGGGGCAGACCGTGGAGGTGGGGACTCCGATTATCACGGTGGGGACTGGAGTTGAGCCTGCTGGGGGGGATGCCGCTGATTCGCCTGAGGGGTCGATTGTGGCGGATACTTCGGCGACGGTGGCTCCTGAGGAGAAGTCGGGTGCTGTGTTGGTGGGGTATGGGGTGGGCGGTCATGGCGGCTCCCGCCGCCGGGTGGCAGAGTCGGCGGGGTTGGTGGCGTCGGGGGCGGCTGCTTCGGCTGCGCGGCCGCGGCCGTCGAGTGTGCCGGCGGCATCGGCATCCGTCATTATCGCTAAGCCACCGATTCGTAAGTTGGCGAAAGATTTGGGTGTCGATCTGGCCGTGGTGCCGGCGACAGGGCTTGCGGGTGAGATCACTCGGGATGATGTGATCAGGGTGGCGTCGCAGGCGAGTGTGTTCCGCAACATTCAGACGCCGACCTGGGAGGGTGAGCGTGAGGAGCGCATCCCGGTGAAGGGGGTGCGTAAGGCCATTGCGACGGCGATGGTGCAGAGTGCTTTCAGTGCACCGCATGTGAGTATTTTCACCGATATTGATGCGACCCGCACGATGGAGTTTGTTAAGCGTCTGAAGAATGCTCCCGATTTTGCGGGGGTGCGGGTCAGTCCGCTGCTCATTATGGCGAAGGCGCTGATCTGGGCGGTGCGCCGCAATCCGACGGTCAATTCGAGTTGGACTGATACTGAGATTGTGGTGCATCACTATGTGAATTTGGGGATCGCTGCCGCCACCCCGCGCGGGCTTCTGGTGCCCAATGTGAAGGATGCGCAGGATCTGTCGCTGCGTGAGCTCGCTTCGGCGCTGGAGCAGTTGACGCTCACGGCGCGCGACGGCAAGACGCAGCCTGCCGATATGTCGGGTGGCACGATCACGATCACCAATATCGGTTCGTATGGCATGGACACGGGCACCCCGATCCTGAATCCGGGTGAGGTGGCCATTGTTGCGCTGGGTTCTATTAAGCAGAAGCCGTGGGTGGTGGATGGCCAGGTGTTGCCGCGGTTTGTGACGACGGTGGGCGCGAGTTTTGATCACCGTATTGTGGATGGGGATGTCGCTAGCCGCTTCGTCGCCGACCTCGCGAGCGTGCTGGAGGAGCCAGCCCTGCTGCTCGACTAGTGGTTTTTCCGGTGACTTCATCCGGTGAAAATTGCTATCGTATAGCAAATATATCCGGAGGCAGGTGGCACTATGGCGGGGATGAACCCCTACACACCGGGTGCAGGAACCCGGCCGCTGGAGCTCGCCGGGCGAGAATCACAGCTTGCTCTGTTGGGAAATCTTGCCGAGCTTGTTGAAGCTGGCCGCGCCGCTAATCCGATGATCTATACCGGACTCCGCGGTGTTGGGAAGACGTCTTTGCTGCACGAGGCGCGTGATGTTCTCCGTGATCGTGGTTGGCTCGCGGGGTACTACGAGGTGCGTCGCGATGTGGAGCCAGGCATCGCGATCCGTTCTATCATTCAAGACAGTGCCCAGATGTCGACGGGAACGCTCCGGAAAGCTCTTGCTTCGGGTGGGCACAGCATCGGTCGGGTCAAGCTCCACCTTGGCCCGAGCGGTTTTGGTTTCGAGATCGATGCTCGAACCGATGTGGTGGTCGTCGATGATCCTTATCAAAATCTTGTCCGGTTTCTGCAGAGCGTTGGTCGACTTGCGAAGGCCAGCGGGGTGGGGGTTGCCCTGATCATTGATGAGATTCAGGTGTTCGCTAAGCGCGACCTGTCGATGTTGATTCAAGCCCTGTCGGCGTTGAAGCAGGAGCCGATTGCTCTGATTGGCGCGGGTCTGCCCTATGTGGCGGCGGAAATGTCGAAATCGAATACCTATGCTGAGCGGTTTCGTTTCGAAAAAATTGATCGCTTGAGTGATCAAGATGCCCGCTTAGCAATTGTCGGCCCCGCGCTCAGTCAAGGCACGACCTGGGATGAGGAGGCGGTAACTCGCCTCCTCAGTTTGTCTGAGGGCTACCCCTACTTTGTTCAGCTTTATGCAAGCGAGGCGTGGCAGAGTGCCGGGCAGGAGGTGAACATCACGGTCGAGCACGTACAGGCTTCGCTCGCGGTGGTGCGCGCCCAACTTGACACGGGCTTGTATTCTGCTCGCTACGACCGGCTTTCCGAGCGTGAACGAGAGTATGTTGACGCGATGGTCGATGTTGCCGACGCCACCGGGGAACACCCGACGCCGACGCGGGTGTCCTCCGGTGACATTGGCAAGCTTCTGGGAAAATCTTTGCCGCAGTTGGCAACGACCCGTGATCGCATTGTGCGGAAAGGGATTATTCACTCGCCAGTGTTTGGGGTGCTCGAGTTCTCTGTCCCCGGGTTCAGCGACTATGTTCGCCGCCAGACGGGTCGAGCTCAGTAGCCACCGCCCCGGGTGCTGTGCTTGGGTAGAGAACCCGGGCCCGTCATTCACCGTGCCATCGTGTTGTACTATTGATAACGAATCTCATTCTTATCTAAAGGACAACACGTGATAAAAATCGCCATACCCGTACTGGCTCTGACAACCCTCAGTCTCGTCGGCTGCACTGCCGCCCCAGCGGAGGAAAGCAGCGAGCTCGTGATCGTTGCTTCCACGAGTGTCTACGGCGACATTGCCGAGAAGATTGTGGGAGATCTCGGAACCGTCACCAGTATCATCAGCGACTCCACGGCTGACCCCCACAGCGTCGAGGTGTCCGCGCGCGATCAGCTCGCCTTCGCAGATGCTGACCTCGTGATTGCCAATGGGGGCGGCTACGACCCCTTCGTCGCAGAGTTGGTTGAGGCATCCGATTCTCAGGCTGTTGTTGTGGATGCGGTCGAGGTCGCGGCACTCACGGCAGGTGATGGCGCTGCCAACGAACATGTGTGGTACTCACTAGAGGGTATGACCCGGGTAGTCGAAGCGATCACCGAAGAGCTCAGCACCATTGACACCGCGAACGCGGCAGCCTTCAGCGCAAACAGCGCAACCCTGGTCTCGCAGATTGAGGAGCTTGAGACGCGCACTACCGAGATGGCTGCGCAGCTCGGCGGCGGTTCTGTTATGGTGACGGAGCCGGTCCCCGTGTATCTGTTGGATGCTGTGGGGTTCGAAGACATTACCCCCGGCGATTTCATCGAGGCGATTGAGGAGGACAGTGATGTGCCCCCGCTCGCCCTCGACGAAACCTTGGCCCTGGTGTCTGGTGGATCGGTTCGCCTGCTTGCGTACAACCCGCAGACGGCCAGCCCCGAGACCGAGCGGGTACGTCAGGCAGCCGAGTCGGCGGGAGTTCCGGTTGTTGAGTTCACCGAAATCCTGCCCGAAGATTCAGACTATGTCTCATGGATGACCGAGAACCTCAGCGCCATGACCTCAGCGCTTCAACCCTAGATACACCGGCGGTGCTTCAGATCCGTCGGGCGCAGCTTGCGCTCGGCGGTCGCACTCTGTGGAGCGGGCTTGACCTCACCGTTATGCCCGGGGAATTCGTGGCAGTGCTGGGCGGCAACGGCTCCGGTAAGACCAGCCTTTTGCGGAGCATCCTCGGCCAGTTGCCCCTGGATTCTGGTGAGATCCTGCTGCAAGGGCACCCGGCGCGGCGCGGTGATCGCCGGATCGGCTACATCCCTCAGCAGCGGATCATGCCGGTGGGCACCGCGCTGCGTGGTCGCGATCTGATCACCCTCGGGCTGGACGGTCATCGCTGGGGCGTGCCCTGGCCCTCGCGCCGCACCCGCGAACGGGTCGACCAGCTGGTCGAGGCGGTGGGGGCTGCCGACTACGCTGACCTTCCGGTGGGCATCCTTTCCGGCGGTGAACAGCAGCGGCTTCGGGTAGCCCAAGCGCTCGCGAGTGACCCAGCTCTACTGCTGTGTGATGAGCCATTGTCAAGCCTTGACCTCCAGCACCAGCGCGGCGTTGCCGAGCTCATCGATTCGGGGCTGCATGAGCGCGGTACGGCAGTGATCTTCGTCACCCATGACATCAATCCCGTGCTCGATATGGTCGATACCGTGCTCTACCTCGCGGAGGGTTCCTTCACCGCAGGTCCGCCCGAGGAGGTGCTGAGATCCGAGGTTCTGAGCGCCCTCTATGGCACTCCGGTTGAGGTGCTCACCAGCAATGGTCGAATTTTTGTTGCTGGGATTCCCGAATTCTCGCACCACCCAGAGGAGGCTGGTTGATGAGTGCCGAACTATGGTCGTGGCTGAACGGTGCCGTCGACTTTAATGCCACCGACTACGGGCGGCTGCTCGGTCTGGTGCAGAACTCAATCATCGCGGGGGCGATCCTCGGAATCGTGGGTGGGCTGATCGGCGTGTTCGTGATGCAGCGCGATATGGCCTTCGCGGTGCACGGCATCAGTGAACTCTCTTTCGCGGGGGCGGCGGCGGCACTATTGTTCGGGGTGAATGTGCTCGCCGGCTCCTTAATTGGCTCGCTGGTGGCGGCCACGGTTATCGGTGTTCTGGGGGCGAAGGCCCGGGATCGAAACTCCATTATCGGGGTGTTGATGCCTGTTGGGCTGGGCCTGGGCATCCTGTTTCTTGCCCTGTATCCGGGTCGCAGTGGCAACCGGTTTGGGCTGCTCACCGGGCAAATTCTGTCAGTTGACAGTGCCCAAGTCGGGCTGCTCATTGTCATTAGCGTGGCCGTGCTGGCTGTGCTTCTGGTGATCTGGCGTCCGCTGCTGTTCGACAGTATTGACCCGGATGTCGCCGCGGCGCGCGGCGTGCCGATCCGCGCCCTCTCCCTCGTCTTCATGGTGCTGCTCGGTCTCATGGTCGCCGTTTCCGTTCACATCATTGGCGCGTTGCTGGTGCTCGCGCTGCTGGTGACCCCGGCCGCCGCAGCGCTGCGCGTCTCCTCCTCCCCGATCATGGTTCCCCTATTGGCGATGCTGTTCGGTTTCGTCTCGGCGGTGGGGGGAATCCTGCTGGCCCTGGGTGGCTCGCTTCCCATCAGTCCCTACGTAACGACGATCTCGTTTCTTCTCTACCTTGGTTGCCGTCTTCTGGGGCGTCGACGTGCTCGCCGACCGCAACGCGCCAGCCTCGCGGTGGCGACATGAAACGTCGGACCTGGCAGCGGGATGCGGTGCGCGACGCTCTGAGCAGCGGCGAAAATTTCGTGAGCGCTCAGCAGCTGCATGCGATGATGCGGGCGGGCGGGTCATCCATTGGGCTGGCTACCGTTTATCGTGCGCTCGCCGATCTCGCTAGCGAGGGCGAGGCTGACTCGGTGCAGCAGGAGGGCGAGAGTCTCTACCGCGCCTGCACCCTTGACAACCACCATCATCACCTGATGTGTCGAAACTGCGGATTGACGGTGGAGATTGAGGCGGATGCCGTTGAGCAGTGGGCGCGCACCGTAGCGGCGGAGCACGGCTTTACCCGACCGAGCCATGTGGTTGACGTGTTCGGGCACTGTGCCGCCTGCTCAATTGCGCAAAACTCTGCAACGCCGTAGCATTACAGGTTGCAGAGCGGAGTCTTCCGCTCTTGTGCGCCTCCCTCGTGATCGAGCGACAGTGCCTCGGCGGTGTTGTAGATGTTGGGTGTGGTGTGCCGACAAGTGATCTTGGGCGGGCATCCAGAACAGGATGCTCGCGGTAACCAGAACAGGAGTAGAACCATGGCAGCAACATGCCAGGTAACAGGAGCCATTCCCGGCTTCGGTCATACCATTTCTCATTCGCACCGTCGCACGAAGCGTCGCTTCGATCCAAACATTCAGAAGAAGAAGTACTATGTGCCCTCGCTTCGCCGTAGCGTCACCTTGCAGCTGTCCGCTAAGGGCATCAAGACGATTGACGCCCGCGGCATCGAGGCTGTGGTCAAGGATCTTCTCGCCCGTGGGGAGAAAATCTGATGGCTAAGGCACAGGATGTTCGCCCCATTATCAAGCTGCGTTCCACCGCGGGAACCGGCTACACCTATGTGACGCGCAAGAACCGTCGCAACAACCCCGACCGCCTCGTGCTGAAGAAGTACGACCCGGTGGTCCGTCAACACGTTGAATTTCGCGAGGAGCGCTAAGCATGGCCAAGAAGAGCAAAATTGCCCGTAACGAGCAGCGTAAGGTCATTGTGGCCCGCTACGCGACTAAACGTCTCGAACTGAAGAAAGCCCTGGTTGATCCGGCGGGTACCGATGAGTCTCGTGAGGCGGCGCGCCTCGGGCTGCAGAAGCTTCCCCGCAACGCCTCACCTGTTCGGCTGCGTGGTCGTGACGCTATTGACGGTCGTCCGCGCGGTTTTCTCAGCCAGTTCGGTGTGTCCCGGGTTCGCTTCCGCGATATGGCGCACCGGGGTGAGTTGCCCGGGATTACCAAGTCAAGCTGGTAGATTCCTAGCGGTTCCTGGGTTTCTGATCCGGAACATCCACCAAGCTCCATTGATAACTGCATCAGGTCCGAGGAGGACACCCCATGGCTGATAAGTCACTAAACCGTACCGAGTTCGTCGCGGCGGTCGCCGCAGAGTCTGGCCAGAGCCAGGCTACGGTCAGCGACGTTGTTGACTCGTTTTTCTCTGTTCTTTCCGCCTCGGTTGGCGATGGAACCAAGGTCTCTATTCCCGGATGGATCGCGGTTGAGCGTTCGCACCGTGCCGCCCGGACCGGTCGCAACCCGCAGACCGGTGAGTCCATCGACATCAAGGCCAGCTTCGGCGTAAAGATTAGCGCCGGCAGCAAGCTCAAGGCAGCGGCCAAGGGCTAGTAGAGCGTGTAACGCAGGGCTTTCGCAGCAACGAAGGCTTCAGCAGCAGTGAAGGGCGGCATCCACGCGGGTGCCGCCCTTCACTGTGTCTGGGTGTGGTCGAGTCTGGGGTGCGCTGCTGTGGGGTGCGCTGCTGTGGATGGCGGGAGAAGATCACCGGTGGCGGGAGTTGCTACTCCCGCCACCGTTTGCTTTCTCCCGCCGCTCGTGTCAGATCTCCATCCGCTGGTGCTTCTCCCGCCGGATGGATTACTTTCTCCCGCCGCATTGATAACGCTCTCGGGATTGCACTCTGGTGGGCGTCTGCCCGCCTACCGGCTGCTGCATCCTCAAATACGATGAGCCACTATGTCTGTGATGTGAAGTCGGCCAAGGGCTGTGTCTGGTGGTTGTCGAAGAATTGTTTCAGCCCCGGGGCGCCCAGTTCGGTGGCGATTGTGTCGAGGCCGATTTCAGTGAAGATCTGGCCGAGGGCGACCCATTCTGGCGTTTCGCGCTGGGTGAGCGGTAGTGCGATTGCTGGTGTCGTTACCCGCCCACCGCGGATTCCGCCGCAGCGGGTGAGGAGGGCATCCACATCAATGCCGAGGCGTTTGATGGTCGGTGCGCCTAACAGCAGCGCGACGGGTGTTGCAGGGGCTTGGATGACGGCGCTGGTAGCGAGGTCTGCTCGCCCTTGCCGAGCCATCGTGACGGCGAAGTGGGTGCTGTGGGTGCGTGAAAGTTCGGCGAGTACGGTAGCTGCGTTATACACCCGCTCGCGGGTCGTGTCGGCACCATGGGGGCCGGCGCAGGTCAGCGCGTGGGTGAATTCTTCGACTCCGCCAGAGATGCGGGCGATGATGATGCTGGCGGTATGGGTGTTGGCGGGGTCTGAGACATGCAGGGTGGTGGGGTGGGGCATCCGCTGGCGCGCGTAGGTGGTCATGCGCGGGGTGTCCCAGGTGGCGATGGATGGTTCGTGGGGACCCCAGGAACCGGGTTCTGAGCCGACTGCTGCGGTGAGAATTTCGAGGTTTCTGCCGAGTGTGATGTTTTCTCGCGCGGGTTGTTGCGCTGATATGGAGGTGATGAGTTGCACCACATCGGCGGGCTCTGCGCGGAGGTAGTCGGCGGCGAGTTGGCGCATGTCGGTGGGGCGTGTCAGGGCTAGCGGATCACCTGGTCCATCGACGAGTCGTCCGGTGAGACCGTTATAGCTGCCGATTCCTGCGGTAGGGGTGACGAACCACAGGCCGTTGGTGTCGTGTAGCGCTGCTCGGGTTGCTGCGCTGAGAACGCTTGAGCTTTCGGTGGCGATGACGACGCGGGTTTTTGTTGCGGTGCAGCGAGTGATGAGGTCGGTGAGCCACAGGGTGAGGTGGATGGTGGGGGCGGTTGATTGCACAGCGACCCAGCCGTCGCCGTGGTGGGTGACGGCGGGGTGTTGTTCGGGGTGGTGTGTCATGGGGTGGTCTCGTTTGTGTTGGGTTGTGGTCTACCCTATTTGTAGGGCCGCTGGTGTGGTGGTGGGGTTTGTGTTGAGGAGTGTGGTTTGTGGATTACAGTGTGTCGG
Organism: Rhodoglobus sp.; assembly: GCA_051646885.1. Taxonomy (GTDB): domain Bacteria; phylum Actinomycetota; class Actinomycetes; order Actinomycetales; family Microbacteriaceae; genus Rhodoglobus. The sequence goes on along the minus strand of JBOFDJ010000039.1, from coordinate 1,866 downwards.
CTTCTGGGGTGAGGTTGGTGGCGGATAAGACGGTGTTGGCTGTGGAGCCGGCTGTGTCGGCTTTTGATGGTTTGGCTGAGGCGTTGGTGGTGGCGTTGGCGGGGACGGGTTCGGGGTTGATCCCGGGGGTGGTTGATGCTTTTTTGGCTGAGCGGGTGGTGCCGGCCCGGTCGGTGGGGGATCGTGTTTTTGCGAGTATTTATGGTGTTTCGGCGGCGGTGGCGGCTTTTGAGGCGGGGGATCAGGTGATGGCTGATGCGGTGGTGGTGGCGGCGCGCCAGTCGGCGTTGTCGGGTGATTTTTCGTTTTTTGGGGTGTCGTGATGGTGGCGGGTGTGGTGGGGGTTGCTGATGTTCCGGGGGTGGGTATTTCTTTGCAGGCGGTGTCGGAGGGTGCTGCTGATTTGAGGTTACGGGCGGCGGCGTTGGTGGGGGGGTGCGTCTGCTGCGGTGGTGGAGTGGGGTGCGGTGGTGTTGGTTTTTCAGACGGCGCAGACGCAGCAGTTGGTGGATTTTGTTCCGCCGGCGCAGGTGAAGGCGGAGGAGGTTGCGGGTGATGTGGTGCGGGTGGCGAAGGCGTTGGAGGGGTATGTGGAGGCGATGGGTCCGGTGGTGAAGGAGTTTGGGTTGTTGCGGGAGCGGGCGAGGGAGCTGGGGGTGAAGGTGTCGGGGTTTGAGCCGGGGTGGGTGACGTCGGTGTTTTTTATTCCGGTGTGGGGGGAGTCGTGGGATCAGGACAAGGTTCTTGTTGATGAGAACAATGGTATTCGTGAGGGTATCGCGAAGCAGGTGTTGCTGTGGCAGGAGGCGGAGCGTGAGTGTGTGAACGCGATCCGTGCTGTTGATTGGCGGGCTCCGTTGCATGCGGGGTGGGATCCGAAGGATCCTTTGGGGTATGGGTGGGCTGAGATCCCTGGTGAGGCGGATATGCCGTGGGGTGAGAAGGTGACGGTGTCGGAGTCGTGGCAGGGGAAGGTGCAGCTATTTGGGGCTCATTTTGTGTGGGATGGTGTGGTGATGAATTTGGGGGTGGATACGTGGTCGGGTTTGACGTCGTTGACGGGGTGGGATGGTGTGTCGTGGCCTCCGGCGTTGTGGGAGGCGGCCGCTGATGCTGTGTCGATTGTTCAGGGTAAGGGTGATGGTTCCGTCCCGGATTCGATGATGGAGATGGGGGAGACTATGGTTCAGGCGTGGTCGGGGTTGGGGTTGGTGGCTTTGGGGTTGGTGGTGCCACCACCGGTGCAGTGGGGGGTGGGGGCTGTGGATGATCTTGTCGAGGGTGGGGTGGTGGATTTGGATCGGGTGCCGGTGGGTGGCGGTGATGTTATTGATCTGGGGTTTCTGGATGATCCGGTAGAGACCGCGTTGGGGTCGGTGAATGTGTTTGATGTGGTCACTGATGTTAATGATGCTGTTGTGGGTGGGCAGCGGCAGTTGGTCGCGGGGTTTGTGGGTGCGGGTGAGTGGTTGAACGGGGAGAACGGGAGTGAGGGGTGGAAGTTTTTTGCTGAGGGTCATGTGGTGGCGGTGGATGAGCAGACCACGGAGGATGTGATCCGGTTGGGTGAGGATGTGATCACGGGGAAGCCGTGGGCGGAGAATCCGGGGGGCAGTATTGGTACGGGTGTGGCGAATGTGGGGTCGTTGTTTATTCCGGGTGTGGGTGAGACGCGGTTGGGGACGGTGTTGTTGGGTGCGGGGGCGAAGTCTGGTGGGGGGTTGCTGGATGATGTGTTGCGTGGGGGTGGGCGGCTTGTCGATGGTGTGCCACATGTTCCGGGTGTGGGTGGTGTTGTTCCGGGGGTTCCGGGTGTGGGGCCGGTGGTGGCAGATAGGTTCAGCCTTGATCGGGAGGCGTTCCGGG
>JBOFDJ010000038.1:0-2260 GCA_051646885.1 Rhodoglobus sp. | reverse complement strand
ATGAAACGCAACCTCGACAGCTCTGACGACTGGATTGTGCAGAACACCACCATGCAGGTACTGGCTGGCTGGGCCGCCGTCGATGATGACCTCGCACAATGGTTGCGGCCACGGCTGCTACGTTTGGCATCCAGCCCCCGGAAATCGGTGTCGGCCCGGGCGTCGAAGCTGCTGAAGGCGAATCATTAGCAGCAGATGCTGCCCCTGTTGCTCTGCTGTGTGAACATGTTTGCGAGCGTTCCACAGCGCGGCAATGCTGCCGTTGTCGTATGCCTCAGATGGGCCGGTTAGGATAGAGACGGCGGGGCACGGGCGACGCCAGAGAGCAGGGGTTGTGTCCGAGGTTAAGATCACCGGACAGAAGAGACTGATCATCGTCTCCGGTCGTGCGCACCCCCAATTGGCGGTGGATATCGCTGAAGACCTGGGTGCCGAGTTGGTTCACACTGACGCTCGAACCTTCGCCAACGGCGAAATTTATGCACGCTACGAAGACAGCGTTCGCGGTTGCGATGCCTTCGTCATCCAATCGCACACCAAGCCCATCAACGAGTGGCTTATGGAACAACTGATCATGGTGGATGCGCTTAAGCGCGCCTCCGCCAAGCGCATCACCGTGGTGTCGCCCTTCTATCCGTATTCCCGTCAAGACAAAAAAGGCCGTGGTCGTGAGCCGATTAGCGCTCGGCTCGTTGCCGATCTGTACAAGGCTGCCGGAGCCGACCGCATCATGAGTGTCGACCTGCATGCCGCTCAGATCCAAGGATTCTTCGACGGCCCTGTTGATCACCTGTTTGCTATGCCTGTGCTGCTGGAGCATTTTGAGAAGATTCTTGATCCCGCGGCCCTCACCGTGGTCTCGCCCGATATGGGGCGGGTGCGGGTCGCCGATGTGTGGAGCGACCGCCTCGGGGCACCGCTGGCGATTATCCATAAGCGTCGCGATCCGCTGATTCCCAATCAGGTGACCGTTCATGAGATCGTCGGCGAGGTCAGGGGGCGGGTGTGCCTGTTGGTCGACGACATGATCGACACCGGCGGCACCATTGTCAAAGCCGCGGAGGCGCTGAAGTCGGCGGGAGCGACCAAGGTGGTGGTGGCCGCAACCCACGCGCTCTTCTCGGGAACGGCATCCGAGGTGCTTCAGCATGCCGCTATCGATTCTGTGGTGGTAACAGACACGCTGCCCATTCCGCAGGAGAAACGTTTTGACACTCTCACCATCTTGTCGATCGCGCCCCTGCTGGCCCGGGCCATTCATGAGGTCTTTGATGATGGCTCGGTGACCTCGATGTTTGATGGAGCAGCCTGAGCCTACCGCTGTCCGACTATCCGACTTTCGGTTGCCGGTTCTCGCGGTACCGGGGGAGCGAGCCGGGGGCCTCCGGGGATGACGCCCATCGCCGCGAGCAGTGTTTCGTCGCCACCGAAACTGATGGCGTAGCAGTTCCACCCCGTCCCTGAGTTGCTCATGAGCTCAAATCGGGCCGAAAAGCCGACCGCTTCTGGAACAAGATTTCTGGTGTAGATGTCGCAGGAGCGCTGAGCGGTGTTGTGCGCTGTCATGATCCCGCTCAGGATTCCGGGCAGCACGAGCCCGAGCAGGCCCAGGACCACCACCACCCGCATGACCTGCAGCCGACGCGGGCTGCGCAGGGGTGTATCTCCGTGAGGCACGTAACCGGCGAGCTCGGGTTCGTCCTCGTACTCGTGAGAGTTATCGGTGGAGTCGGCAGGAGACATCACCCCTCCATTCTGCCACCGCCCGAAGCAGTCGCCCCCGAAGCCCGGGTTCGCGTCCGAAGTAGCAGCCCTAGTGCGAGCTGCCGGCCGACTCGATCTCGCTGCGGTCACCCGACCACAGTGTGTGGAAGGTGCCCTCTTTATCCACTCGCTGGTAGGTATGCGCCCCGAAGAAGTCGCGCTGCCCCTGAACAAGTGCTGCAGGCAGTCGTTCGGCGCGCAGACCGTCGTAGTAGGCCAGTGATGATGAGAAGGCGGGGGTGGGGATTCCGGACTGTGAGGCCCCGGCCACGACCCGGCGCCAGGCATCCTGCGTCTGCGCCATCACGTCGACGAAGAAGGGGGCGGTAACCAGGGCAACCAGACCCGGATTCTCGGTGTAGGCCTCGGTGATGCGGTTCAGGAAGCGGGCGCGGATGATGCAGCCACCACGCCAAATTTTCGCGATCTCACCCTTGCGAATATCCCAGCCATACTGCTCGGCTCCGGCGACAATGGCATCGAAGCCCTGTGAGTA
>JBOFDJ010000037.1:0-13103 GCA_051646885.1 Rhodoglobus sp. | reverse complement strand
AATCTTCAAGGTGCTCCTGCTAGCGATGATGGGCAGCTCAGTGCGCTGCAGCGTTACGGTGTCAACCTCACCGATATTGCCCGGTCGGGCAGGCTTGATCCAGTCATTGGGCGGGATGCTGAAATCCGCCGTGTCAGTCAAGTATTGACCCGGCGCACCAAGAACAACCCCGTGCTCATCGGTGAGCCCGGGGTGGGTAAGACAGCCGTCGTCGAGGGGCTTGCGCAGCGCATTGTCACGGGAGATGTTGCGGACTCTCTCAAAGACAAGCAGCTCGTCTCCCTCGACCTGGCCGCTCTGGTCGCCGGGGCCAAGTACCGTGGTGAATTTGAGGAGCGACTCAAAGCAGTCCTCAAAGAGATCGCAGACTCCGACGGCCAGGTCATCACCTTCATCGATGAGTTGCACACCCTGATGGGTGCTGGCGGTGGTGAGGGCTCGGTGGCTGCCTCCAATATGCTCAAGCCCATGCTTGCGCGCGGTGAGCTACGGCTGATCGGGGCAACCACGCTCGACGAGTATCGCCATGACATAGAGAAAGATGCGGCGCTCGAACGCCGCTTTCAGCAGGTGTTCGTGGGCGAGCCTTCGGTTGAGGATACGGTGGCGATTCTGCGTGGGCTGAAGGAACGTTACGAGGCGCACCATAAGGTCGCCATCGCAGATGCTGCTCTGGTCTCGGCGGCCACTCTCAGCAACCGTTACATCACCGGGCGCAAGCTGCCAGATAAGGCCATCGATCTGATCGACGAGGCAGCATCCCGACTCAAAATGGAGATTGATTCTTCACCGGTGGAGATCGACCAGCTCAAGCGTGCTGTCGATCGGCTTCACATCGAGGAGCTTGCCCTCAAGAAAGAGAAAGACGAGGCTTCGCGCGCCAGGCTTGAGAAGTTGCGTGAAGATCTGGCCACCAGCGGTGCTGAGCTCGCCGAGCTGGAGGCTCGCTGGAAGGCCGAGAAGGCCTCCCTGACCGGGGTGGGCAACCTGAAGTCGCAGCTCAACGATGCGCGCATCCGGCTCGATAAGGCGATGCGGGAGGGCGATTACCAGGCTGCCTCGCAGCTCAACTACGAGACCATTCCGGCCATTGTGGCCGCCGTGGCGGAGGCGGAGTCTGCCGAGCCGGTGGGGGAGCGCATGGTCAACGATCAAGTCACCGACGAAGACATCGCCAGTGTCGTGGCCGCGTGGACCGGCATTCCGGTCGATCGCCTCACCCAGGGCGAGACACAGAAGCTGCTGCACCTTGAGATCGAGCTCGGCAAGCGACTGATTGGTCAGAAGGATGCCGTTCAGGCTGTTTCCGAGGCGGTGAGGCGCACCCGGGCCGGCATCTCAGACCCTGACCGCCCTACCGGCTCCTTCCTCTTTCTCGGTCCGACCGGTGTCGGCAAAACCGAGCTCGCCAAGGCGCTCGCGGAATACCTCTTCGACGACCAGAAAGCGCTCGTGCGCATTGACATGAGTGAATACGGCGAGAAGCACTCGGTTTCGCGGCTGGTCGGTGCCCCTCCGGGATACATCGGCTACGAGCAGGGAGGTCAGCTTACCGAGGCGGTGCGTCGGCGCCCGTATTCGGTGATTCTGCTCGACGAAGTAGAGAAAGCGCATCCCGAGGTTTTCGATCTGCTGTTGCAGGTGCTTGATGATGGTCGACTAACCGATGGTCAGGGGCGCACGGTCGACTTCCGCAACGTCATTCTGATCCTGACCAGCAATCTGGGCAGCCAGTTCATTGTCGACCAAGACCTGCCATGGGAGCAGCGCAAAGCCGCTGTCAATGACCTGGTGCGGCAGGCCTTCAAGCCGGAATTCATCAACCGGCTCGACGATATCGTCGTCTTCTCGCCGCTCACCACGGACAACCTCAGCCAGATCGTCGAACTGTATATTGATCGCCTCGCGCAGCGGCTAGCCGGTCGTCGTCTTGAGCTTGCGGTGACCCCGGATGCTCGCCGCTGGCTTGCGGAGCGCGGCTACGATCCCGTGTATGGTGCCCGCCCGCTGCGTCGGCTCATGCAGCGCGAGATCGATGACAGCCTCGCGCGGTCACTGCTCGCCGGTGACATTCGCGACGGCAACACCGTGCTCGTGGATGTCGCTGCGGATGGCCTCTCCGTGGTCAAACTCCCCGGTTGACCTATATCAACCCCTTATGGAGCGCTTCGTGTGGGGTGTAGTGGTTCGGTGGGCCAGCAGGTGCACACCCGATTGTGCTCTTAAGGGCTTTACCCATGCGGTGGGAGCATAAACCGATCCGGCGGGAGGTCCGGCACGCGCGGCGGGAGAAAGCAGTCGGCGGCGGGAATTGCGTCTCCCGCCGCCGGTGATTGTCTCCCGCCACCGGAGGAACATTCTTACGGCACACGACCAACCACGGTGACACAGCACAAGATTTCACGACTCCAGCAAACGCTGCCACGCCACCACGCGACCCCGGCCCACAGCACCAAACCCCCACCACCTACCGTGGTCAAACTCCTCGGTTGACGTATACCGACAAAGAAAACAACAGGTTAACTGTTGCGCTGAGCTGTTGTGCGTGTGTCGGGATAGTGAAATCATTATCTATCCCCTATTTTGGGGTAGTTCTACTTAAGCCGACACATACGTACAGGGGTTGTCAATGATGGTCACGCCGAGTCATCGGTTTGTTCGGGATTCTTTTTTCGGTTTTCCTGCGACCTGCGTGGCTTTATTGGCGTGACCTTGCCCATCAGGGGGGATAGTTGGTGGTCACACTGCGAAATCCAGAACAGCAACGTATGAGAAAGATGCTCATTGTCGTCGTGTCCGGCGGCGTTGTACTTGCTGCTGTGATCGGACTGGTGTGGGGATCGGTGTCGAGCGCGGGCCGTAGCCCCAGCGCCGCTGTTTCGTCTGCGTCAGCAGAAAAGAAAAGCGCACCTACTCCTGTGGCCTCCAGCTCAGCACCTCCAGCGGCGACACCGGTCCCCTCAAGTTCGCCGTCTCGGCCTCCTTCTTCTGGGGTCGTAGACCCTACAGTGGTTGACCGCGGCCTTGTTCCCGAACCGATTACCACCGACCCGGTTGCCTACGGTATTGCGGCGGCCAGAGCGCTGGTCTCCTTCGATGCAACACGGATCTCTCGGGATCAGTTCGCGCAGTACATTTCCTCATGGTTTGGTAACGACCCACGGTACGGTAAAAATTCTGCTGTTCTGCGTGACACCCGCGCTCGCAAGGCCGATGTTGTTTTCGACAGAATTATCGGTGATACCGAGCGATGGAATACCCTGGCGATCGATAAGTCGGTGCTGACCGCCGTACACACCGGAGCTGTCAAGCTTGATGGCGATCACGTTGAGCCGACCCCTGAAGAAATCCGCTCGCTGGTCAAGGCGGGATTCCACCTCGTCACCGTCGAGCTGAATGTCACAACTACCGGGCTGCAGGGCACTCAGCCAATGTCCATTACGGATCCGCTGAGGGTGACCATGCAGATCAATTGCCGCAAATCTTTGCCGGTGGGAGACACTCCGCAAATTACCGGAGACTGCAAGATCATCCAATATATGGCAGAGCCGTCGCTATGAAAATTTCTCCTCCCGCCCAGGCCCTCGCTGTGTCAGCAGGTGGCTCCAAGATGATTGTGAGAATCGTCGCCGTCTCTCTTGGCTGCATGGTGGGCGCGTTTTTGATTTCTGTCCCACTACTGTTGACTCTGCTTACTGCACCCGCAGCTGGGCCAGCATCCGCTGGTGGTCGACCGCTGGTGGTGGGTGAATGGGGCGCTCCTGAGGTGGGCTATTCCATTACTGCTGGTTTCGGATACGTTGACCGCAGTGATTGCTCGGTGTGCTCCAGCTTCCACCGTGGAGTTGATCTCAGCGCAGGGTGCAGGGCCCCGATTTACGCGGCAGGTCCTGGCACTGTTATCGCGGCCGGCTGGGATTCCACCGGTTATGGCAATCGGGTCATTATTGACCATGGAGGTGGGATTACTTCCGTGTACGGTCACATGCCCGACGGCGGTGTTCTCGTCCCGGTCGGCCAGTCTGTTGTAGCCGGCAACCAGATTGGGATCGAGGGCTCCACAGGAAAATCGAGCGGCTGTCACCTCCATTTTGAGATTCGCTCAGGCGGCCAATCCGTCGACCCGCTCGCGTTCATGCGTGGGCGTGGAATTATCATCTAACTAAGTACGGCAGAAGGATTTATATGATTCACCTTGGCGTTAGTCTTCCTCATTATTTATTGCCTGCAGAAATCGTGGTTCCTGCGGTTGAGCCTGACTTCTCAGCACCGTTTATGGTGGGCCTTCAGGTAGTCGTGAGCTATATTCTCGCTGCCGGTCTCATCATTGTCCTAGGAATTCTTATTGTGGCTATTTGCTCTCTCGCGTTTCGGGGCATTACGCCGGAGAAAATACAGAGTTGGGCCGGTGAGAATATCGCCCGTGTTGCTATCGCCGTCGTGATCTTGGGAAGTGTGAGCGGTATCTTCCAGTGGCTCGTTAATTTCAACTTCGGCTTCTGATCATGCGTCTTTTTTCTCGGGCGGCGGTTCTCAGCGGAATCCTGGTTGCAGTCGGGCTGGGAGTTTTTCCCGCTGCTCCTGCGTTCGCTCAGGGGCAGGGCGTCGATTTGCGCGGTTCGGTGACTGCGGCCCAAGGCGAGATCACAGGTGAAGCCTGGTCAGCGCCGGCAGCGCCGGTGACCTGTATCCTCACCGGGATCCGTGTGAGCTGTGTCCCTACGGATCGCAGTCAATCTAAGGCCGAGCGATGTTTTCGGGATGTACAGCTCGCCGGTCAACCCCAAGCCATCGTCTGCACCACCTATGAGAGCACCGTGGATGAGATCGTTCGCGCCGGTGGACGCGAAGCCATTTTGTCCTATGGTTGCGCTGCTTTAGACGCTCCGTGCTCCATTGCCGAAACCAGCGGCAGGGCGATGGCCACAGTCATCGGTGGGGGGATTAGCTGGGCAATAGGCCAGGCAAGTTTCAATTCCGAATCCCGCCTTTGGAGTGCTGCTGTCGGGGAGTGGGCCTGGTGGCAGGGCGCGATCATCCTGGTGATCCTCGGAGCGGGGGTATGGGCGATTGTTGCGGCCCTGGTCGGTGGAGACCGGGCCGATTTAGTGTCGGCGTTGGTGAGATTTGCCCTAGCATTCCCGCTTTCTGCTGCCTCTTTATGGTTGGTGGGCACCCTCCTCAATGTTGTCGATGGGATGGTGCAGCCGATTATCGACCACACCGGTAACGGCGTCGGCTTAGAGACATTTATGCAGAATCTTATTTTTGGTGGTGGCGGTGGAAATTTCTTCCTCTCCACCATCGTGTTGGGCATTCTGGTGATTGCCACCATTGTCCTCGTTGTGGTCTTTTCGTTCCGCAACTTTGCCTTGGCCGCGCTGATTGCAGTCGGTCCGGTGGCGTGGATGCTTTTTCCCACCGCAATAGGTAAGGGCTGGGCGATTCGGTATTGGTCTGCGGTGGTTTCCTTGTTGCTCACCACTCCTCTAACTTTGGGTCTGCTGTCTTTGGTTATTTCGGGGACAGGCAACGTCGATACGCTGTGGAGCGTTCAGGCGATTCCGTTTGGCATTGGGTTGTGCCTCATCGCTTTTGCTCCCTTTGCCGCGTTCAACCTCTTCTCCTTCGCGACCGTTGCAGCATCTGACGCTGTCGGTTCGCGGATGGGTTCCGGTGCTTCACAGCGTGCCGGTAAGGTGACCGGCTCCGCGGCATCCGTTGCGCAAAGCGCAGTTGTTCGCTCGTCTGCGGTTCGTCGCCAGGCCTCACGGGTGGTGACCCCCGGTGCGATGCCCCGAGTCCCAGGCCCTCCTTCATGATCATTTTCTTCTCGCTCTCACTCCTAGGACTCAGCTATGACATCTCCTAGCCAGGCGTATGACCGCCCGGTGCGTTTATCGCGTCGCTCCAGTCAGGGCATTTTTATTGGTCTAGATGTATGGGCTTCGGCTTCGATTGTGATCGCTATTGCGGTGGCGATTGTGGCGACTTTGCAGAATGGTTTTCTGGGTTTTGTCGTCAGTTCGCTGGTGTGGGCACCACTGGGGATCGCGGCCTTTATCCCGGTTCAGGGTATGCCCGCCTCCAAGATGGCGGTGTTGTGGCTATCGAAGCAATTCAGGAGCGCTGTCGGCGGAACACGAACTCGGTTCCGCCCGGAACGGCCTCGGATCGCGGCAACGCTCAATCTGCCGGGCAAGTTCTCGAATGTGCAGTTATGGGAGGGGGATAAGTTTGCTTCGGCCTACAACCCGTTGAACAGGACGGTATCGATCACCGCAGAGCTTGAGGTTGATGGTTTCCTCATGATGGATAATTCTGAGCGATTCGATCTTTCACAGCAGTGGGCCTCGGTGTTGGCCTCGTTTACCCAACGCCCGGGCATCAAGCGTGTTTCTCTTCAGGAGCGAACGGTCCCGACCACCATTCAGCCTGCACGTCAGCACTTTGAAGAGGTGATTGCCCGGCGCGGTACCGATAATTCCAGCGCCGTCACCAGCAACTATCGTGCGGTGATGGAAGGGTCGGAACGGTTTGCGGTGTCGCATCGCAACTACCTGACTCTCACTCTCGACCTGGTGGTGTTGCAGTCTCAGTTGAAGAGTCTGGGCGGCGGCAAGGGTGCTGTTCAAGCGTTGGCAAAGGTGGAGGCCGGCAACGTTAGTTCCGCGTTGGCGGCGGCGAATCTCAATGTGCGTCGCTGGTTGAACGCTCGCGAGTGGGCGGCTTTGGTGCGCACGGCTCTTGATCCTGATTCGCTGGCGATGATCCAGAACCGCTCAGAGGAGCACGCCGGTGTCGATGCTGCCGCGATGGGTCCGATGGCCTTTGAGGAGCCTCGCAATAACAACGGTGTGGTGCGCACCGAGGGTTCATGGCACTCGACGATGTGGATTCATGAGTGGCCGCGCAGTATGGCGCAGGTGGGTTTCATCGAGCCGATTGTTTTTGCCAGGGATCCTTCGACCGATGAGGCGGTAACGCACATTTTCACTCTGGTGCTGACTCCGGTGAGTGTCAAGCAGGCGCTAAAACGGATTCGCACCGAGAAGAAGGTATGGCGTGGTAATCAGCGGGTCAAGGCAAAACGTAACGAGAACGATTCTGCTGAGGATCGCGCCGACTGGTTAGCGTTAGATGAACAGGAAGAGTCGATTGTGCAGGGGCACGGTGAATATCGTTACGGTGGTTACCTGACCGTGAGCGCTCCGACCGAGGAGCGGCTGGCTTCGGCAATTGCCGGGGTGCGTAATTCCATGTCGCGCGTGGGTATGGAGGGTCAGATTCTCTATTGCCAGCAGGCTGAGGCGCTACTCCTCAACGCTATGCCGTTGGGGATGGGGCTGAAATAATGCCTCGCCAAGTTTTTACGGTCAGTCCACCGGAACTTTCTCGCGCGGAACGCAAAGAGCGCCGCCGTGCCGCCGCCGCCCTCGCCGGGCAGGGTGAACAGGCGACCCAGGGTAAGTCGACCCTCGGTCTTCCCCCGCCGGCAGTCCCCGGCCTCTTGGGCCCCGGCATCCGCACGGGCGAATACTGGAATGCGATGCCCGTAGTCCAGCCTGCTCACCAGGCGACCAGCCATAATGTTGCGGGGATTTATCCCTTTATCGCTGATGGTGGGCTGGGTCACCGCGGGCCCATTATCGGCGTCGATCTCAACGCGGATGCGCTCTGGCACTTCTCTCCTTGGGATCTGTACTTAGACACGACGCAACGCGGTGCACTGTCGACGAACATTCTCGTTCTTGGTGCTTACCGTTCCGGCAAATCCGGTGTGATCAAGACTCTCACGACCCGCAGCATTCCTTTCGGTCATCAGGTTGTCGTTCCCTCAGATTCCAAGGGGGAGTGGGTAGTGGTCAGCAATGCGGTGGGCGGTCAGGTCATCGCGCTGGGTGGCGCTAATGCTTCGGCGAGGCTGAATCCTCTTGCCCGTGGTCCCCGGCGCAGTCATGTGTCGGATCAGGAACACGAGCAGATGGTTCGTGACCGCCGCCGCACCACACTCACCAGCATGATCGAACTCACCATCAAGGGTCAGGATCCGCTGACGCCGATGGAGCACGCCTCCATTAGTTGGGCACTAGACCAGGCCATCACGGCCACGGAAGATCATCCCACCCTGACCGATGTGTATCGACAGCTCGATGAGCTTGAGGCTCAGCAGTCGGATCGCGCACGCAAGCTCTACGAGCACGGCGAACGTGCACGCTACGTGCTGAAGAGATTCGTTGATGGTGATCTGAGCGGACTGTTCGAGAAGGAGTCGACCGTAGAGTTCGACCCAGACGCACCCATGGTCGTAGTAGACACCTCAGAACTCTTCGCTCGGGGCGATCTGGTCGCGCAACTTACCCAACTGTGTGCACGGTCGTGGATCCAGGCGGTGATCTCGGATCGCTCAGCCAAAAGAACGAGGTACGTGGTGCGTGAAGAGGGCTGGCGGGATATGACCTCCCTTGCGGCCCTGGAAACCTATCAGCAGTGGCTGAAACTGTCTCGCCACTACGGCATCAGCAACATCCTGATCCTGCACAAATTCAGTGATCTCGATGCCGTTGGTGAAGAAAAATCTGCTGAGCGCGCACTGGCCTATTCCATTGCGGCTGATATCGAGAACAAGTTCATTTTCCGCGTCAACCAACAAGAAGAAGACAACCTCATCAACCGCCTTAAGCTCCCACGTCAACATGCCCCCATTGCTCGCCGCCTGAGGTCGGGTACTTTTATCGCCTATGTCGGCCTGTTCTCGTACATGGTTGATGCTTTCGCCACCTCCACCGAATGGGAGTACCAGCTCTTCAAAACGGATGACGCTGTCGAAGCCGCAGCAGGGACAGAGCCTGATCTCGACCAGATATTTGACCCAGACTTCGACTCCCCTGAATTACATCGACTCTGGCCCGCTACAGAACCGGGACTTGACCGACTGTGGCCCGTCTCAGGAGACAATCACAAGGAGGTTTCGCGATGAGTATCGTTGAGGTTAAGGCCAAAATTGCTGAGGGCGGCACGAAGGCGGTAGTCAGGGTCGGTGCTGCTGAACCCGAGCTTGTGTATGCGGCTACCGAAGAAGAGCTGCGTCAAGCAATCGTTCGTCGTGCGACCGCCGCCGCGACCGCGCATGGTTCGTCTGTTCGTGTCGTTTCATCGCAACCGAACGGGGTGTTCAGTTTGATGGTCTCGCCCACAGGTGAGCTCAGCGCCGACGAGAGGCCGATAGGGCCCGTGATGAGCGCTCGGCATGGGGCAGCAGCTCCTCCGCCGGTTGTTGTGCCGGATCCTCCCCGGCCGGATCCTCCTCGGGTTTCGGCACACGAATCGAACCTTCCCGCAGCACCGGTGACCAGTCCCGCTGTGCGTGATGTGCCGGATCAGGATGAGCCCCCTGCCCCTCGGAGATCGTTTCTCGTCGGCGACGAGCAGTCGATGCCGATCGCGCGCGGCTGGCGTGGCGTCGTAGTACGAACAACCGGGCTCAGAATTGCTCCGTCCTCGCGGGAGCAAATCCAGGATGACAATCTGCGCAAGGTGAGCCAGCATTGGCCTGGCGGCTGCTCGATTGGGGTGGTGAACGGCAAGGGTGGAGTAGGTAAGACCACGACGACGGCCATGCTCGCTGCGGTCTTTGCTCGGCATGGTGGTTCTGGTGTTGTCGCGTGGGATAACAATGACACTCGCGGAACCTTGGGCTGGCGCACGGAGGCATCTCGTCACGGGGCCACTATTCCTGATCTGCTGGCGGCAACGGATCAGCTTCTTGCTCGGTCAGCGAGCCTGGCAGACCTGGCCCGTTTTGTGCACCATCAGAGTGCTGATAAATATGACGTGCTGCGGTCGAATCCGACTCTGCTGGCGACCGAGCAGCGGCTGACGTCGGCACAGTTCGATTCCTTGAATGAGGTCATCGAGAAGTATTCGCGCATGATCATCTTCGACTCCGGTAACGATGAGTCCTCTGAGCGGTGGCTGAGGATGATTGACCGTACTGACCAGCTCGTTCTTCCGACGGCGGCCTCCGCCGAATCTGCGGAGTCTGCCGCACTCCTGTTGGAGGAGCTCAGCCAGCGTGATGAACGATCAGCCAATCTTGCCCGTCGCGCTGTGGTGCTTGTCTCCGTTTCTGAACGCTCCACCCCCGGTAGCGATGTGACTCGCATCGTTGATGGCTTCGAGGGTATTGCGCGCGCCACCGTCGTGATCCCCTATGACCCCGCCTTGAAATCGGGGATGCTGCGCTTCGATAGTTTGCGATCCGTCACCAAAGAGGCGTGGATTGCTGCCGGAGCAGCCGTTGCCGACGGACTGCGTGGGTATCAGCCGTGAACGCTTCACGCAATTGGTGGGTAACCCCGATCCTGGGTGTACTTGCGGCGATCATTATTGCCAATGTTGCCTGTCAGGGTATTGCCGCTGCACTGACGACGCTCGAATGTGGGAGTGCTGCCACACCGCGTCATTTCTTCGCGGGGGTGTATTACGCCATTACCGGCAATACCGAGGCCTACACGACCGCAGCCGGTTGCCAGTTTCCTGCTGTCCCGGTACGCGTTCTCGATATCGTGGTGCTGCTCCTGGTTCTCGTCGGCTCCATTATTGCCTGGCTTGCCTGGCTGAAGTACCGTCAGTCGGACGAGTTTTTTATCCGGGAGATGCGCACGCGGATCGGATTTGCTCAGTGGGCCGAGGTCGTGGGAGTTTTTTCCTCCCGAGCTGTTCTTAAGCGTTCCAAGATTGTGCGCCCGAATTTGAAGAACCCGAAAGCCACCGATGTGGGCTGGAAGGTCGGGCGCTCTCGAGGGATAGATGTGTTTATCTCCATCGAAGACTCGGTTGTGCTGGAGGTGGCATCGCGTTCTCCGATGGGGGAGCGAATCCTCAAATCGGCTATCTGTGACTGGTCTGGTCCGCTGATTACTACCTCGACCACCCACTACAGTCTTGCTGCGACGATGAGCTCTCGAGCGCAGCGGGGCACCGTTACTATTTTCGACCCGGAAGGCATCTCCGGGATGTCGTCTGGGCTTCGGATCTCGCCCATCGTTGGTTGTGAAGATCCTCTGGTAGCGGGTGGGCGTGCGCAGGCCATTGTGTCCGGAGCAGCGGGTGGTCCCAGTAAATCCGACCAGAACCGATCAGGAATTGTTGCCAGCATGCTGGCGCGTCTGATGCATGCTGCCGCGTTATCTGGTGGTTCGGTAGAGGAGCTCTACCGGTGGGGCTCCATTCCGTCTCAAGCGCGGGCGGCGGTGGATATTTTGCGGCAGGAGGGAGCACCCGGCTGGGCGGAAGACTTGGAATCGGTGATCAGCGGAGACCCGAAAGTATTGGCAGAAAACTGGCTTGGGGTTACGGGAGCTGTGCGACCGCTGTCGTTTCCGCCGATCCGCGCGGCCCTTTCTCCAGCAAGGCATGAGATCTTTGATACCACCCAGTTTCTCTCGGGTGAGAACACTCTGTATGTCGTGGGGAGCGGATTCACCGGTGGTTTTCTGTGCGCGGCGGTTTCCGACATCGTCGACACCGCGCGCGGTACAGCGATGGCATCGCCGGGTTCCCGACTCGACAAGCCACTCGGGTTGATCCTGGATGAGATCGCCAATATGTTCTCCTGGGGTGGGCTTTCTCGGGTGATGGCCGAAGCCGGGCCGCAGGGGATCTCTGCCCTAGTTATGTTGCACTCCTTTTCTCAGGCCGAAACTTTGTGGTCAAAGGCAGAGGTCGACACAGTGTGGTCGACCGCGGCAGCAAAAGTAGTGCTGGGCGGCGCGTCAAACGTGGCACGCCTTCGTGATATTGAGGCCATTCTCGGAACCCGCCGGATTCGAAAGCTCATGTCGACGTACAGTCGAGCTGGCGAAGCCACCACCCAACAGTACGAACAGGTTCCTGTGATGAAGGTTGATGAGATTAGGCGGATGCCCGACACCATGGGTCTGCTGGCCTACCACAACCGTCGCGGGGTTTTGCTTGATCTGCGCAACTGGGCTGTGCGTTCGGAGAGTAAGGCCGCCGCTGATGATCAGAAGACTGAGGAGGCTGAACAGCAGCGTCGGCTTACCGAGCAGCTTCAGCGCACGGCAGCGGCACTGCAGGGATCCGGTGCAGCGGGCGATCCGATGCCTGCTGATGGTGATGGCTCGCGCACGTCGGCGGTCGGTGGTGGCGCTCGGCAGGTATGGGATCGCCGCTAAGTTTATCGAGCACGTTGCGGGCAGCGACACGACCAGCCCCACCCACCATCCGGGGGTTATCTGTATATCCCCCATCCGAGGGTCGTGTTAGCGTTGCCGGGACATGAATCATTCCCGAGGATGATGCCGCTTGCGCTGAGGCGTTGTTAGCGTTGTCCAGATGAGGAGAAATTAGATGATCGAAGTACGTGAGCTCAGCAAACACTACGGGGCGGTGAAAGCGGTTGACGACATCAGCTTCACGGTAAAACCGGGCATCGTGACCGGGTTCCTGGGCCCTAATGGGGCCGGGAAGTCGACCACCATGCGATTGATTGTCGGTCTTGATCGGCCATCCACCGGCTCGGCAACGGTCAATGGTGCGCCATACGCGGCCCACCGCGCTCCTCTCCGAGAGGTGGGCGCGCTGCTCGACGCCAAAGCAGTGCACACCGGGCGCAGTGCGCTCAACCACCTTCGCGCGCTGGCCGCCACGCACGCCATTTCTCGCCGGAGGGTTGATGAGGTGATTGCCCTGACCGGTCTGGAGTCGGTGGCGCGCCGTCGGGTGGGTGGTTTCTCGCTCGGGATGGGCCAGCGTCTCGGTATCGCTGCTGCGCTGCTTGGTGACCCGGCCACGCTGATCCTTGACGAACCGGTCAACGGCCTCGACCCCGAGGGGGTCATCTGGGTGCGTACCCTCGCCCGAAGTCTTGCCTCTGAGGGGCGCACCGTATTTCTTTCCTCTCACCTGATGTCAGAGATGGCTCAAACCGCCGATCACATCATCGTGCTGGGGCGTGGTCGGGTGATCGCTGACGCCCCGGTGGACGACATCCTCTCCCAGTCGACGGGGGGCTCCGTTCGGGTCAGGACCCCGGATTCTGCTCGTCTCGCCGAGTTGCTGGCCTCCCCCGACCGGGT
>JBOFDJ010000036.1:0-10839 GCA_051646885.1 Rhodoglobus sp. | reverse complement strand
AAAAGACACCAGCAACGATGCCCACTGCAGGAGTTATGCGCAGCGGGAGGCGCGACTCCTGAGCACCGAACCAACAGACCCACGGCATGCTCCCTCTGCGATAGCTTGGATCTGGAAAAGAGCGGGAATCAATCCATGGATACGTTACTTTTCAAGAAAATAGATTAACTGTCATTGTTCAGTCCATTCGAAGACTGAGCAAAAATAAGGAGCCAGCATGGACTTGTCTGCAACCCCGAGACGCGAGGCTAAATAGTGGCGGTGCTGACCAGCCAGGAAGAAGATTTTCCTCAGTGGTACCAAGATGTACTGAGCAAGGCCAAGCTCGCCGAGAATGGTCCGGCGCGGGGAACCATGGTGATTCGTCCCAACGGCTACGCTATCTGGGAGCGTATGCAGGCTGAAGTGGATCTGCGGATCAAGAAGGTAGGCGTGCAGAATGCATATTTTCCGCTGTTGATCCCTCTGAGCTACCTGGAGAAAGAGGCGGACCACATTGAGGGCTTTAGCCCGGAATTGGCTGTGGTCACGCACGGTGGGGGTAAAAAACTTACCGAATCGCTGGCGATTCGACCAACCAGTGAGACGGTCATTGGTGAATACATGGCCAAGTGGGTAAGCAGCTA
The DNA here is from genome assembly GCA_051646885.1 of Rhodoglobus sp. GTDB lineage: Bacteria > Actinomycetota > Actinomycetes > Actinomycetales > Microbacteriaceae > Rhodoglobus. The sequence continues at coordinate 10,213 of JBOFDJ010000036.1, read as the reverse complement.
CAGGGATCTGCCGCTGCTGCTCAATCAGTGGGCAAACGTGGTGCGCTGGGAACTTCGTTCGCGGCTCTTCCTCCGCACGACGGAGTTCCTCTGGCAAGAGGGTCATACGGCGCACGCCACTCAAGACGATGCAAAGAAATTCGCCGTCGGCATACTTCATAACGTGTATGGAGACTTTATGCGGAACGTGTTGGCTATACCGGTTATTGTGGGGCGCAAAACACCCAGGGAACGATTCGCCGGCGCGATGAACACGATGTCCTGCGAGGGAATCATGAGGGATGGTAAAGCCCTCCAGATGAGCACCTCGCATGAACTGGGTCAGAACTTTAGCACTGTCTTCGACATGACGTACTCCGATGCAGCCGGGGCCAATCAGCTGTGCTGGACCACATCGTGGGGGTCGTCAACCCGAATGATTGGCGGGCTCATCATGGGCCATGGTGACGATGATGGGCTCGTTCTGCCTCCTGCGCTGGCTCCGATTCAGGTCGTCTCAGTCGTCGTGAAAGACACGGATGGGCGTGTTCGGGATGTATCGTCTCGGTTCGCTGATCAGCTAGCCGAGCGGGGTATCCGCTCCAAGCTGGACGATAATCTCGTTCATCCCTTCGGGAGGCGTGCGACCGATTGGGACCTGCAAGGCGTTCCTCTTCGCCTTGACATCGGTCCTCGTGATGTGGAAGAGGGGGTTGTCGTTGTATTCCGGCGAGACACCAGAGAGAAGAAGACGATCCCGATCAGCGAAGCGGTCGACTACGTTATCGAGCTCCTTCCCCAGATTCAACAAGACATGCTGTCCGCCGCAACTGCGCGCAGAGACAGCCAGATCGTCGACTGCACAAGCATCGATGAGGTGCGCAAGGCCGCCCGGACGGGCGTGGCTCGGGTGCCTTGGTCGGTGATTGGCGAGTCAGGGGAGACCGAACTCGCTGCGGACGCGTTTACCGTGCGTTGTTTGCAGCGCCCCGACGGAAGTCTCCCCGAGGCCGACGACGAACCGGGAATAGTCGCCTACGTAGCGCGCGCATACTGATTACCCGGGGCGCTCGGGAATCGGTCACACTTCCGGGAATCCCAGCAGATACACTCACTCCAACAACACCGGTGCTGCAGTGGCTCCGTGGTTGCACCGAGCGGTTAAAGCAGCAGCTAGTGTTTAGGGCAGCGAACATAAAGCACAGTGGCGTGCCTGGCAGGTCCGCAGTCGATCACCGCAGCAGAGAGCAGCCTCATGCACCTTTTCTCCGTCTTCAGTTTGCGCAACCGTGCGCTGATCGCGCTGGTTACCGTCGTGATCGGCATCTTTGGCGGGATCTCGCTGAGTTCGCTGAAGCAGGAGCTTATTCCGAGCCTCTCGCTGCCCCAGATTTTTATCATTACCAGTTACCCAGGTGCCTCGCCCGCTGTCGTCGACAAAGACGTCTCAACCCCCATCGAGGCCGCCATCCAGGGTGTGGCGGGGTTGAACTCCACCACGGCCACGTCGAGCGCCAATGTGTCGAGTATCACCGCATCCTTCGATTACGGCACCAGCATCGCGACTGCTGAGCAAAAGATCCAGCTGGCGATCAACCGAATCTCAAGTCTGCCGGATGCCGCGCAGACCCAGGTTTTGACTTTCAATTTTTCGGATCTTCCGGTCATCCAGATCGCGGTGTCTAGCGACCTGGACCCCGAGGAGCTTTCCGCCCGGCTGGAGAAATCAACGATTGTCGAGCTCAAGAAAATCGACGACGTTAGCGATGCCAGCCTGCTCGGCACCACAGCACAGCGCATCGCCATCACCCCCCGGCAAGACGAGTTGCGCGCCCGTGGTCTGAGCACCCAATCGATCCGTGATGCTCTTGACGCCAATGGTGTGCTGCTGCCCGCCGGTCAGATTACCGAAAACGACAGCACGCTCATTGTTCAGGCGGGTGCCCGCATCACCTCGGTCGATGAGCTCGCGGCGCTTCCCCTGATGGCAGGGCAGGCGGAGATGGCAGGGGCCGCGGGTGCCGGAGGGCAAGCGGGTGTCGGAGGCGAGATGGGGATCGGCGGGCAGGTAGGGATCGACAGCGAGACGGGTGTTCCGGTGTCGCTCTCGGAGGTCGCCACCGTCGCCCTGGCCAGCGATCCGGTCACCGGAATTTCTCGGGTCAACGGCGAACCCGCTGTGACCATCGCGATCACCAAAACTCCCAACGGAAACACGGTGGCCGTCTCGCATGCGGTGCGCGAGATCATCCCCACACTGGAGGCGGCGCTCGGTTCGAACACCACCTTTGTCACCGTCTTCGACCAGGCACCATTCATCGAGGAGTCGATTAACAGCCTCACCACAGAAGGACTGCTCGGTCTTGCCTTTGCGGTGCTCGTCATCCTGCTGTTTCTGCTGTCGGTGCGCTCGACACTGGTGACGGCGATCTCGATCCCGGCCTCTGTGTTGATCACTTTTATCGGCATGTGGGTGGCGGGTTACACCCTCAACATCATCACTCTGGGTGCCTTGACCATTGCGATTGGGCGGGTCGTGGATGACTCCATCGTCGTCATCGAGAACATCAAACGCCACCTCGGCCTCGGCGAAGAAAAGCTGCCGGCGATCCTGACCGCGGTGAAAGAAGTGGCCGGTGCGGTCACGGCCTCAACGGCGACCACGGTCGCGGTGTTTGCGCCCATCGCCCTGGTGGGCGACATCACGGGGGAGCTGTTTCGTCCGTTCGCATTGACGGTGACGCTCGCGCTGGCCGCCTCCCTTTTTGTCTCCCTCACGATTGTTCCGGTGCTCGCCTATTGGTTTCTCGGTCGTGCGCAGCCTCCACAATCTCAGGGGGAGCAGCCCGCCGCCCCTGTCCAGGAGATTCCTTCGCGGCTCCACAAAAGCTACCTGCCTGTTTTAGAATTCACGCTCAGGCGTCCGGTTGCCATCATTCTCGCGGCGGTGCTGCTGCTCGGGGGAACAGTGGCCTTGCTGCCCCTGATGAAGACCAATTTCATCGGTGACAGCGGTCAGAACACTCTGACCGTGCGTCAGCGCTTGCCGCTGGGCGCGAGTCTCGATGCTCGTGATCAGGCCGCTATGAAGGTCGAGAAGGTGCTGCTCGATATCGATGGTGTCGATACTGTGCAGTTGTCCATCGGTTCTAGCGGCGGCTCCCTGCGGGCTGTTTTCACCGGAACGGGTAGCTCGACGTTCTCGCTCACCACCGACCCGAATATAGACCAGGTGGCGCTGCAGGCTCGGGTGCGTGAGGCGGTGGCCGAGATTGAGGATGCGGGCGAGATCTCGCTCTCCGCTGCTGGCTCCGGGTTCGCGGCATCCGATATCGCTATCAACATCACTGCTACCGGCGATCAAGAGCTTCGGGATGCTTCGAGCGCGGTGATCGCGGCCGTCAAGGATCTCGATGTGGTTGCCGAAGCCGCAAGCAACCTCTCCGATGACCAGCCGTACATCGCAGTGACGGTCGACCGCAGTAAGGCTGCCGCCGCTGGCCTCAGCGAGATTGCCGTCGGCGGCTTCGTTGCCGCGGCGATGAACCCCTCCGCGGTCGGATCGGTGGTGATCGACCAGAAAACACTGTCAGTGTACATTCTCAATGACAGTGCGCCCACGACCGTGCAGGCGCTGCGCGACTTCATCATCCCCACCGCGGGCGGCCCAGTTGCGCTCTCGGAGTTGGCCACTGTCGGCGAGCAAAACGGCCCGGCATCCCTCACCACCGTTAAGGGCGTCCGCAGCGCAACGGTGAGTATCACGCCCAGTGGGGATGACATCCGTACCGCCTCGAATGCTGTCTCCGCAGCCCTGGAGAAGACCACGCTACCTGCTGGTGTCACAGCCGAGCTGGGCGGGGTTACCTCGCAGCAGTCTGATGCCTTCACGCAGCTTGGTCTGGCGTTGCTCGCCGCCATTCTGATCGTCTATGTGGTGATGGTGTCCACCTTCAAGAGCCTGCGCCAGCCGCTGCTGCTGCTGGTGGCTGTGCCCTTCGCGGCAACCGGGGCCATTGCCCTGCAGGTGATATCGGGGATCCCGCTCGGAGTCGCCTCCCTGATCGGTGTGCTGATGCTGATCGGAATCGTGGTGACCAACGCCATCGTGCTGGTCGACCTGATCAACCAGTATCGGGCCCGCGGCGTTTCCGTGCGGGAGGCGATTATGGAGGGTGCCTCTCGCAGGCTGCGGCCGATTCTGATGACCGCGATAGCGACGATCTGTGCTCTCCTGCCGCTTGCGCTCGGGCTGACCGGTAATGGCGGTTTTATCTCGCAGCCGCTGGCGATCATCGTGATCGGTGGGCTTGTGTCATCGACTGCGCTGACTCTTGTCGTGCTGCCGGTGCTCTATTACCTGGTTGAGGGAGCGCGCGAGCGCCGCGATGCCCGGCGTGCGACTCGCGCTGTGGATGCTGCGGCGGGGGAGCTCTAGCCGCCCGCTCACCTCGCTGTAATCGCTCGCACACCGCCCTGCCCTGGGCGCCTGGGTTCTGTGGCGCCGATCACAGGATCAGTTCCATGCAGACGCTCGACTCTGAGTCGACGTACCCACCGAAGCGCGGGATTGGTTGGTAGCCACGTTTCTTGTAGAGAGCAATCGCGGCAACAGAAAGCTGACCTGTTTCGAGTCGGATGACAGGAGCCGCAGCATCCCGAGCGTGCTTTTCAACGGCGTCGAGGAGGGCACTGGCGAGCCCGCCGCCACGGGCCGCTTCGCTGACGAAGAGCCTTTTCACCTCGGGCGCTTCGCCGCTCATCACGAGCGCTGCCATGCCTAGTGCAAAACCCTGCCGGCGCGCGACCCAGACGAGTGTCCCGGGTTTTTCGAGCTCAGCGGTGTTGAGCATGAAGCATTCTTCCTCGGAGTACAGGGTGCGTGCGAACTCTTCACCCGCACGCAGCAACACCTCGACGTCCCTCTGGCGAGCCGACTCGATCCCGATCTTCATGCCGCCAGTCTGCACCAGTTCGTTGCATCCCTGCGACCTGCCTCGTGCTGCCCTCGTGCAATGTGGCAGGGCGGGGTCTTCGGTAATGGTGCCGGGGTGGGCTGAAGGATGGCACAGGTGAATCGGCGGTCTTAGCCCCACCGCGCCGACAGTTTTTTTATTCGCCACGCTCGCCGTTGCCAGAATGCCCAGTACATCATCCACATGATCGGGGTCACCATGCCAGCACTGAAGAGCAACTGGTCGTGGAACAGGGTTTTTCCGTCCGGGGTGGCAGAGACAGCCATCTGATGGTTCCAGAAGGTGACCATCGCCAGAGGTCCTGAGGTTCCACGCCCCGTGTCACTCAACACTCGTGTGCCGTCTGCGCGCTCGCTGAAGTCGATGGCGATGATCTGCTCCCCGAGAGGCACGATGCCGAACGCCCGCACCGCGACGGGATGCTCGCCAGCCGACCACACCTCGGGGAAGCCTTCTGGTTCGCATGAGGTGAAGCTCGTGAACGGGGCAGACACAGCACGCAAGACAGCGGTACTGCGGATCGCCTGCCACGCGGCATCCGGTGGGCAGTCGAGAATTTTTCTGATCTGGATGCGCATGCCACCAGTCTGCGTCTCAGGTGCCTTCGGCTCCAAAACGTGCGACGAAGTTCTGCTGGGCGTTGCCGCGTCTATCACCACGACCAGTTAGCGTTGGCTTAGCCCACCTAACGGGCCGCCTACACAACCTGGCACTAAAAGCGCCACGTCTGAAAGGCGCACACCTACGAGAGGACACCATGAAGGCAATATGGGGCGAGACCGTTATCGCCGAAGCACCGAAAGAAGATCTCATCTCTATCGAGGGCAACTGGTACTTTCCGCCCTCGAGTATCAACGCGGGCTACCTTGTGGAGAGCCCCACGCCTTACACGTGCCCCTGGAAGGGTGTCTGCCAGTATTTCTCGGTGACGAGCGGCGATTCGCTTCTCCAGGATCGCGCCTGGAGTTACCCCACCCCGTTCCCGAGCGCTCGTGACCGCGTGGGTCACGACTTCTCGAACTACGTCGCCTTCTGGAAAGAGATCACCGTCGTGGAGTAGCGCGCGGCCGCGACGGCAGGGGTGCCATGAGGTGCTCCTGACGGCCCACGAGCCGCGCGGCGCGTAGTGCTTTGTCGGTGGCGCGTGCCAAGATCTAATCGTGAAGATCTATTCCGCTGAACCACTCCGAGAGACCTCTGAACCTAAGCCGCTGCCTTGGGTGGATGGAGGTTTCCAGACAGTTCTTGCCGACCCTCCCTGGCGCTTCGCGAATCGCACCGGCAAGGTTGCCCCTGAACACAGAAGACTTGATCGTTATTCAACGATGGATTTAGATGCCATCAAAGAGCTTCCCGTCTCTCGTCACGCCGCAAAGAATGCCCACCTTTACCTGTGGGTTCCCAACGCTCTTCTCCCTGAAGGGCTTGCCGTGATGCAAGCCTGGGGGTTTCGTTACATTTCCAACATTATTTGGGCAAAGCGTCGTAAAGATGGTGGCCCCGACGGCCGCGGGGTAGGTTTTTATTTCCGCAATGTGACCGAGATACTGCTGTTCGGGGTTAAGGGCTCCCTGCGGACGCTTTCGCCAGCTCGCAGCCAAGTAAATATGCTCGAAACCCGCAAGCGCGAGCACAGCCGCAAGCCTGACGAGCAGTATGCGTTGATCGAGTCGTGTTCACCCGGCCCACGTCTTGAAATGTTTGCTCGCCACGCACAACCTGATTGGACGGTATGGGGCGACGAAGCCTCTGAAGATACATCCCCCCGAGGTTTAGCTCACAAAGGCTACGAAGGCGGGCCTATCACCGCGTTGAGGCCACATGCGCGAATCGCTGATACCGAAGCGGATCTGCTTGCGTCAGAAGCCCACGATCTCTACGAACGACTCGGATATTCCATCCGCGACATTTCTGAGGAGATGGGGTTTTCCATCGCACGTGTGCGAGGTCTGCTTGATCGTACTGATGCCGATATCCGACCTCGCGGTGGAGTCCGTGGTGGTCGAGCTAAGGAAGCGTAACGCCGCGCGCGTGGGCATCTTCGATGACATCGAAGCCATGCACACGTTGTGGTTCGATCCCGATCAAGATCAGCGGACATTCTCCTCCGCCTCCGAGGTTGACTCGTGGAATTAGTTTGTTCCAGTGAGTTGAGGATTGGCCGTATTTCATATTCTTAGCCTGCACACTGGTTCGAATTGTGCTTCCTAGGATCCGCTGAAGAGAAGGCCCCCGTGTGACGATCACGCCTACGGCGAGAGCACCCTCGCGATGCAGGGCTTGGAAGTTAAGCAGATCACGGTCATAAAAAGGATCTTTGTTATTCCATTCCATCTCGACCCCGATTCCTGGGTAGGGATCCGCTTCAGTTCCCGCCGCAAACATGTCGATCTCATGCCCGCGGGTTTGGTGGAGCATTCGATCATCGATGAGTCGGGTGATTGAGATGTTGCGTTTACCCCACCCGAAAGTGGCCAGAGTTTCATCAAATCTAGCGGTGTGAGATGCTCGCGAACCCCCACCCGTGAGAAGTTCTTCTACGTTGATCGAATAGCTCGTGAGTGTTGCTACGAGTTCGTGATAGCGCCGGGGGAAGGCCTCACGCAGGATCAGGTCAGCGTATCGCGTAACACCGTATTTATAGCCTGGAGGAAAGTCATCTACCGTCGGCGGGGAGACAATACTAGGCAAATCGGGATACAGAGTGCCGTGAGTTGCATCACGGTCAACGGACATGTGAGCCAGCCTACTGACCAACGATTACAGTCGTTATTCATGAGTGAAACAAAGGGCCTGACGAAAAGTGCGGGCTGGGAGCTGGGAGTGCGGGCCACCGTGGCCGCGCCGCTGCCGTTCGTGTGGAGGTACCTCACTGGTGAGGGCTTGCTCGTGTGGTTGGGCGAGATAGACGAGCTTCCCACCGAGAAGGGTGCAGCTTACGAGACAGCGGATGGCGTGCGCGGCACGATTCGCAGCCGGACCGAGGGCACGCGCATCCGGTTGTCATGGCAGCCAGACGACTGGCCGCATGATTCGATACTGCAGATCACCGTCAAGGAGGTGGCCACCGGAACGACGATCACCGTTCACCACGAGAAGCTGGCTGACCGTGACGAGCGAAGGATGATGCTGGGCCACTGGAAGAACGTAATCGCGGCGATCACCGCCACCCTCGGTTGACTATTGCTTGCCCCAGAACCGGTCCTCGACTCCGCGACTATCGCTTGACCCAATCGATAGCGTTCGCAGCGTCGAAGCCTCGGGAGCACCGACCACAGGCCAGCACACGAGTCGGAGTGCGGTACCTGTAGTGAATATGCCCGACCGGGCATGTTCCGACCCAGGGGGCAAATTCGGTAGCGATCACCCCGTCGTGTAGACGCTTTCCTTCGTAGCCTAGCCCGGTGGCTATGTCCCTCCAGCGTGGTCCGTGCCCCGCCTGAGCGCCTGCGATGGCGTGGGCGACCTCGTGCAGCAATACCTGATGGATTTCATCATCCTCGTAGCGGTCCGCCAGATACTTCGAGACGCTGATCCTCTTCTGCGAGTAGTTGCACAGACCGGCACGCGTTTTGGCGTTATCGAAGGCAAAGCTCCAGCCCGGATCGAGGTGCAGCTTGATCAGGGCGGCTGCCCACACGCGCACTCTCGCCAGCTCAGCCACCACACGAGGCTAGCGTGCTGAGCCGCGGCTCACGCCCACCCCGTCGCCCGGTAACTGGCGGTGGCGGGAGCCGTTCGCGCTGCGGCGTGAGAGAGCGCACAGCCGTCGCATCGGTCACTATCGGTGCGCTGGTAATAAACTCGCCGCTGATCTCAGCCTCCACGATTAGCTGATGATCGCAGCAACAATCTGGGTGGCACGAAACACCTTGACACTGTACGAACTGGTCTCTTCGAGAATGCCTATATCGACGAGTTTCTTGGCGGCAGTGCTGGCTGCTTGATAAGTTGCACCGGTCAGGTCTGCCAGCGTTCGGACGGTGACAAATGGCGAACCGATGAGGTGATCCACAATGTCGCGAACGATGCCCCGGGCTTTTGCCTTCCGCAATATCTCGTGATACGTCCTCTGGACAGCGAGTAGTGCATCCAGCCGCTTGGCAGTATCAATTGCGGATGCCTCGATTCCTTGTGCGAAGAAAGTTACCCACCGGTTCCAATCGCCCGTCATGCTCACTTCAGCCAGAAAATCTTGGTATGCATCACGCCGAGCCTCAAACCACGGTGAGACACTCAATAAGGGTTCGGACAGCGCCTGGTCCTGCATGAGCTGCAGAACGATAAGCAAGCGCCCCAAGCGTCCATTTCCATCGTTAAAAGGATGGATTGTTTCGAACTGATAGTGGGCCAGTGCTGCTGCGACGACCGGGTCACCCGCCGCGCCGCGCTTGTCGCTCACCCGCACCCAGTCAATAAGGTCTCCGAATGCCGCTCTCAGGGCTGCTCCCGGTGGCATGGGGATGAATCGTGCCTGCTCGACTCCCCCTCCCTTGGACCCAATCGCAACCTGGATCGAGCGGGTTTTGCCAGCGTCGCGGGTGTCTGCCGCTGTGCCGACGACCAGATTTGCGTGCAACTGCTCGATCAGCCCCACGGTAATGGGACGCCCTTCAGCGAGTGAATCGAAGGCAGTCTCTGCTGCGCGCACATAATTCAATACTTCGCTCAGCGCCAAGGAATGGTGGGGCTGGTCAATGACGGTGGCCGCCAGTACGTCCTCAAGTGGGGCAAAAGTTCCCTCGAGAGCAGAGGTGCTTTGCGCCTCGCGGCGTAATGTTGGCTGACGAAGAATACTGGGATTCGTCACTATTGTTGAGCCTTGTTCCAGTCGGCCAAGCGCATGGTTGGCTCTAGATATGGCCCGCCACGTCTCGTTCGTCAACGCAGGCTCGGCACCCAATGGATGTGCAACGAACGCGAAGTGGCTAAATGGCTTCCCGGACGTTTGATCAGTGCCACTGATAGGCGTGAGATTCCCCAGCGGGCTGGATCCGAATTTTTTAACGTCCATACCGTTCCTCTTGAAAACCTGAAGTAACACCAGTGTAATTCAAGTTATTTGTAATTTACTTGAATGATGGCACCACAGATTCAAGTTAACAAGTGTCGCTACCATTCGCACGACGATGGCTTTCTCACCGGTCCCCATCCCCATCAGCGGAACTGCGCGGCACCCCGCTCAGCTGCGATCCGACCGCACCGCGAAGATGTTCTCTGCTGGTGGTGGGGAGCGCACAGCCGTCGCATCGGTCACC
>JBOFDJ010000035.1:0-4402 GCA_051646885.1 Rhodoglobus sp. | reverse complement strand
TTGGTGTCGGTGTGGGAACCGGATTGCGCTGATCTGGACACTCGTGAGTTGTTGAAAGCTGATCCAGGGGTGCGAGGTGTTCCGGCTCCGAGGGTGGGGTTTGTGTCGTGGTTGTCGGATCGGGTGTTCACCGGGGTGGACGGTGTGGTGGTGCATTCCTGTGAGCGGTTCCGTGATGGAAGCCTGCTGTCGGTCGATCTGACCAGCCCCACGCTGCTGGAGGACACGGTGGCGTTATCGCGTGAGTTGAAAGCGCGTGGTGTGCTTCATCCGATTCCGGCTAACCAGTCTGATCCTCCGGTCCGCTGACCTTGGTGTGGGGCCGGGTACTGTGCTGCGCCTGGTCTTCAGAGCACCAGGCGACGATATTCGGCGCGTGCTTTCATCGCATGGATAATTTCAACCTCGCCGTCGTCCCAGAGCAGCACAACGATTTCGAGCAGTCGTCCTGCGGTGTCCAGACCGATGCGCAGTTCGCGCTGAGGATTCTTCTCGTCCAGCGGGCCACCTGTGAGAACGGCGGTGGCGGCCGCTATCGCGTCGTCGTCGCTGATTCCGTGCTTACGCGCTGAGGGCGCGACGATCACGCGTGCGCCCACTGGCGCACAGCGGCACGAATCGCAGCCGAACGATCCAACCCCTCGCGCTCGGCACGCTCCATCAGCTCAGCCAGCTCTGCAGTTGAGAACCGCGTCGGCACGACCTGCGATGCACGTTCCGCACGGGGCGGTCGCCCCCAACGTTTCTGTAGCTCACCCACGTCATAGCCAGCCTCGGCCTCGTCAGCCCACGCCTGCACCTGCGCATCTGAGACTTCACGACCCTGAATCATCCGCTTACCCATACCACTACCGTATTACGTAATACTTAAATAGGCAAGACTGGACTTCCGCTCAACAAGACGCCACCACCGCAGCGCCGATCTGAACGTGGACGACCAAATTTTGTCTGTGTCGGTCCGTTTAGCTGACTTCTCGGCTGACCCGGTTGGTAGCCGGGTGAATATTCCTGGGGGTTGTCCGCTATTCAGGCGAGGGCGTGGAACTCGATGCGCAAGCCGAGGGCATGGGCGACCTTCGAGATTGTGGCGAAACTTGGGTTGCCCTCGGCAGTAAGTGCCTTGTAGAGGCCCTCGCGGCTCATCCCGGTCTTCCTTGCCAGTTCGCTGAGGTTTCCTGAACGCGCAATTGTTCCGAGCGCCTGAGCAACGGCAGCTGGATCGTCACCGGACTCCTCCAGCGCGACTTCGAGGTAGGCTACGGCATCCGCCGGAGTGCGCAGGTAGTCGGCACCATCGAAACGGTCGAACTTCTCAGTGTCCTTAGCCATTTCTGCTCCCACTGTCAACTGTAGTTGACAGTTATCGGACTCTGCAAAATGTCGGACTGAATCAGGGGAACTAATCCGGAAACTGGCTGAGACGTCACCTGGGGATAACATCGGCGCCGCCAGCCGGGGCTCGGCTACCCTGAATTTGTGATCATTTTTGGAACCAGAACCGCCGCGATTATTGTCGCTGTGCTGACCTTGGTGTGCGGCAACTGCCACGCCACTGCTGCGCAGCGCATCGTCAAACGCGTGACGAAGTTCACCCTGTTCTTCATTCCGCTGTTCCCGGTATCGACGCGACAGTACGTGGAGTGCGTGCACTGCGGAATCCAGACGCCCGTCGACCAGATGCAGGTTGACAGATTCCTCCAATACATCGATGAGCTCCGCATCGAGCGCGAGCTCACCGCCGAACTCGCTGCTCCACCGGCGAGTACCGGCTAGCGCACAAGCTCAGGTCGCACCCTCCATCAGCTCGCTGCCTCCGAGAGCAGCGACTCCAGGATAGCGACCTCCACCGGCTCGATTACCTTGAGCCCCTGCCCGGGCAGGCCCACAGCGCTGTGGACGTAAGCTGTTGTCGTGCCCCGCCCTCTTCGGATCGCAGCCCCGGCGACCCTCCTCATCGTGGCACTGCTGGCTCTGATAGCTGCCCTTGCCTACGGCGGTGGAGCGGATGCTCCCCAGCTCATCGACCCCGGGGCGGTGGCGCGTTACGGTCTGCCGATCTCCAAGCTTCTGGTCAACATCGGCGCGGCAACCGTCATCGGCGCGCTGGTGGTGACGCTGTTTGCTCTCGACCGTGCTCGGCCTGAGTTCGGTGCCGCGCTGGATGTGGCGGCGACCGGTGCCGCCCTGTGGACGGTGGCGGCGGCATCCACCGCCTTCTTCACGTTTCTTACTGTGTTGCAGCCCGCAGTCCAACTCGACGACGCTTTTGGGGACCTGCTGGCCGGCTTTCTGAGCGGCACCGAGCTGGGGCAGGCCTGGCTACAGACCACACTGATCGCCTCGGCGGTGACCGTGCTGTGTTTCGCGGTGCGCAACCTCACCGTGCTGGTCGGCGTGACCGCCCTCGCGGTCGCCGGCCTGGTGCCGATGGCCCTCCAGGGCCACACCGGCGGCACCGCCAACCACGACTCGGCCACCAGCGCCGTGTTTGTGCACCTGCTGTTCGCAGGAATCTGGCTGGGCGGCCTGCTGACAGTTGTGCTGATCAGGCCGAACCTGGAGCGCGGGCGTCTGGTTGTCGTGCTCTCGCGGTATTCGACGCTCGCGCTGGTGTGTTTCGTTGTGGTGGCGGCTTCCGGCTATCTGAGCGCCCAGATCAGGGTGCAGGAGATCGGCAACCTGCTGAGCCCTTACGGCATCCTCGTGGTGGCAAAAATTGTGGCACTGCTGGCGCTTGGTCTGCTCGGGGCAGCGCAGCGCAGGGTTTTTATCAGCAGGATGCAGCGGGCCACCGCCAGCGCGCCCCGCGGGCTCTGGGGCGTGGTCGTCGTCGAGCTTGCGTTCATGGGTGTGGCCTCCGGGGTGGCGGCGGCGCTGGCCAGAACGCCGACGCCCGTGCCTGAGATTACGGCGGCGGCGCTGGTCGAACCGACCCCGGCTGAGCTGCTCACCGGGAGCCCGCTGCCGCCTCCGCTGACCATCGAGCGCCTGCTCACTCTGAGCAGTATCGACCTGATCTGGATTCTGGTCTGCGCCTTTGCGGTGTTCTTCTACCTTGCCGGGGTGTTGAGGCTCCGCGCGCGTGGGGATGTTTGGCCCTGGCACCGCACCGCACTCTGGGTCAGCGGGATGCTCCTGCTGCTGTACATCACCAACGGCGGGGTCAACGTCTACGAACGCTATCTGTTCTCCCAGCACATGCTCGCCCATATGACCCTGGGCATGATGATCCCGGTGCTGCTGGTGCCCGGAGCCCCGATCACCCTCGCGCTGCGCACCATCGAGAAGCGAACGGATGCCAGCCGCGGCCCCCGCGAGTGGCTGCTGCTGCTGGTGCATTCGCGGCTGTTCGCTGTCCTTGGAAACCCGCTGGTGGCCGCCGGTCTGTTCGCGGCCTCGCTGTGGGTTTTTTACTACACGCCGCTGTTTAGCTGGGCCACCACCGACCATATCGGCCACGAGTGGATGATCATCCACTTCCTGCTCACCGGATACCTGTTTGTGCAGGCACTGATCGGGGTTGACCCGTCACCGAAGCGACCGCCGTATCCCATTCGTCTGATCATTCTTTTAGCAACCATGGCCTTTCATGCCTTCTTTGGTCTCGCGCTGATGACCGGAACAGGACTGTTGCTGGCTGACTGGTACGGCTCCATGGGGTGGGATACCGGGGTCACCGCGCTGCAAGACCAGCAGGCCGGCGGCGGGATCGCGTGGAGTGTGGGCGAGATACCCACGGTGACGCTGGCCATTGTGGTGGCGATTATGTGGGCCCGCAGTGACGCTCGCGATTCGAAGCGGTACGACCGCAAGGCCGACCGTGACGGCGATGCTGAGCTTGAGCAGTACAACGCGATGCTGCTGGGCCGCGCCCGGCGCGGCGGGGGGCGGTTGTAGGGGCGGGGGTTGCGTGCGTGGTGTGTGCAGTTCGTGGGCTGCGTGCGGCACCCCTCTGTGTGGCGGGGGAAGTTCGCGTGTGGCGTGACGGTGCGCCTCAGTGTGGCGGGGGAAGGTCATCTGTGGCGGGAGTTGTGACTCCCGCCGTTCGTCGGTTGTTCCCGCCGGACGGGTTGCGACTCCCGCCGCAGGGGCTGCTGGTCTGCGCGCGTGGCCGGGTGGGCGGGTTTTCTGTACTTGTGGATAACTTCTGTGTGTGGGGTGGGGGTTGGTTACGGTGGGGTGATGCGAAAGGTTTCCTCGGGTGGTGGTGGTCGGGATGCGGCTGGTGATCGGGATGCTGCGGTGAGCGGTGGTCGCGCTGTTGGGGTGGTGACGGCGGTCGTTGATCGGGTGGTGGCGGTGGGTCGTGCTGTGGTGCTGTGGTTCGGTGGCCGGGCGATGACGCTCATCTTTGTGGGGGCGCTCGTGTTTGCGGGGGCTGGGGTGACGGTGTTTGTGTTGT
>JBOFDJ010000034.1:0-1584 GCA_051646885.1 Rhodoglobus sp. | reverse complement strand
TCTCCTTCGCGGTGAGCAGGTCACCGAACATCGCGAGGTGGGCGGTGTCGGAGAGGCCACCGACTTTGAGCCATCCGTTGTCTTGCACATAGACCCAGCCATTGCGGTCGTGGCCCGTCGCATAAGCACCGATGACTTTCTTGCCGGAGGTCCAGGTTCGCAAGGCGACGCCAGTCACCCCAATGTTTGTCCAGGTGTCGATGTAGGCCTCGCCGTACTTGATGAGACCAAAACCGGACATCCCCCAGGTGGTTCCCCAACTGTTTTTGATGATCCAGGCACCCTGTTCATCGTCGTAGCCCACAATGGCAACACAGTGGCCTCCCTCCTCCTCACCAGTGAGGTGCTCGTAGACTCCCGAGCGGTAGGTGAAGAAATCGCCATACACGACAAAGCAGCCGGTAACCGGACCATAGGTGCGGAGGTGATTTTTTATCGCGTCAACATCGTTGGTGACATCGGCAACCCCGCTCGCCTGAGCGCGATGCTGTTGCCAATCAGCGGGTAACGACCCACCATTGGAGTTACCCGGAGAGTACGGCCACTGCGACTCGTAGGTCACACCATCCGAGGTCGCAAAGGTGAGTGCCGGCAAAGGAAGCCAGCCGGTATCGCAGCTCACCCCCACTGAAGCGCCCCAACCATAAAACAGGTGCGCCTCGGAGAGGTCGACATCGAGGGATGCTGCACCTCTCAGGTAACGGGCGGTACCCTCCAGCGCAGCCACCGAGGCGAAGGCTACACAGGAACCACAGCTGCGTTGATTACGAACGCCTGCGACGTAGCTCACACCACCGAGATCGTTGAGATTGAATACCGCGGGAGCCGCTGCCGCAGAATCACCAGCACCGTCGGCCTCCTCGGTACCTCTGGCGGTTTTCTGCTTCGCCACCACAGAACGCACATGGGCGGACTTGATGTCGAGTTGCACCCGCGTTTTCTCGCTGGGCAGCGGAACACCCAGATGACGCGAACGGTCATCTGAGGACATGCGCGTTAAGGCGTTCTCTTCTGCCCTCCAGGGTTTTTCGTTCTTTTCGAGCACTGCTTTCACTGCGGCGACGTCTAACTTTCCTTTGTCGACCATGACCGATCCTTCGATAGCGAGGCTTCGTGAGTGCGCCAGGCTGGCAACACCCTTCCCCCCTCTTTGTCAGTGAGGAGGCTCAGAAACGCCGGGTGATACACCCGAACTAGCGACCGCGGCTACCAGCCGGCTCCGTAGCACTGAAAACCGGATGCCGTTCCCGTATCACGAGAGGCGGCGGCGAGAGCCTCAGCCGGCGCAACCCCGGCCGCCACAAAGCCGTGCAGTGCGGTAAGCAATTCGTGGGCGACCGCATCGTTAACGCTCGCCGGAGCCGCAATGACGCAGCGCGCCCCAGCGTACAACCACGATTGTGCCATCCCCAGCGCTTCCGAGCCCCACGGCACCGCAGAGCGACCCAACTCGCACGCCGACAGCACGACGACAGTCGGGACGCGATCAATCGTGTCGATGTCATAGCCGAACCAGGGACCATCGGCGAGTTCGATGCTGGAGAATAGCGGGTTATCTGCCGCATGTCTGCCGTGAGCGGCAAT
>JBOFDJ010000033.1:0-2826 GCA_051646885.1 Rhodoglobus sp. | reverse complement strand
GGCGAAGGGTCTCACCGAGAAGATCTTCGTAAGGAGTTGTGATCAAGGATTCCATCGACTCGATGCTACTGGGTGCGACCGTTAATACCGCGCACTCCCGTTTGTTGCCCAACACGCCTAGGCTGGAATCGACGAAAGGTACACACGTGCCAGTAACAAGCGAAGCAACAACTCTGTGGTTCGGCGAACTCATGAGCGGAACGGGGACGACCTCCCTCGACTCCTCCGATGCCGCCGAGTTTCCCGTAACCTGGGCCGCCCGTTCCGCGGGAACCCCAGGCAAAACGAATCCTGAGGAACTCCTCGGGGCGGCGCACTCTGCCTGCTATTCCATGGCTTTTGCGCATGCCTTGGCAGGTCATGGCACTCCCGCAGACAGTCTGCAGGTTACCGCGGCTGTTACCTTCGACCCGGATCAAGGAATTACGGGCAGCCATCTCCTCGTCAGCGCCAAGATCAGCAATATCACTGAAGAAGATTTCCAGCGAATCGCTGATGATGCCAAGAAAACCTGCCCAGTTTCTCGCGCGCTCACCGGAATCCCCATCACCCTGGAAGCCAGCCTGGCCTAATGGTCAGGACACAAACATCCGGCATGCGAGTGCTGGTGGCCGGGGCATCCGGATTCATTGGTCGAGCCCTTACCCGACAACTCGAATCGGATGGATACCGGGTGAGTCGGCTCGTGAGATCACAGCCGCGCTCGAACGAAGAGTACCTCTGGACACCCTCACAACTGACACTAGATCAGCGTGCCATCGACTCGACCGATGCCGTCATCAATCTGGCCGGTGCCACAACAGGCCGCATACCGTGGACCGCCCGCTACAAAAACGAAATTCTCAACTCGCGAGTGTCTGGCACCCGGTGCATCGTCGAGGCAATAGATCGTTCCTCTAGCCCTCCTGCGGTGTTCCTCAGCGGATCCGCAGTCGGGTACTTCGGGGACCAGCCGGGGGTGCGGCTCACCGAAACGTCGGCGAAGGGCATGGGTTTTCTCAGCGATGTTGTCGAAGCCTGGGAACACGCGGCACGACTAACGCCGACAACAACCAGGGTTACTATGTTCCGCACGGGCGTCGTAGTGGGCAACGGTGGGGCCTTCACACCGCTCATCCCGCTCACGAAGCTCGGGCTGGCCACACGATTCGGCTCGGGTGAGCAAAACTGGCCATGGATTTCGCTTCGCGACGAAGTGGCCGCTATCTGTCATCTGCTGACCTCGAAACTTGATGGCGTTGTGAATCTCGTGGGGCCAACACCGGCAACCTCGGCTGAGATCACAAACGGACTAGCCGAGGCGCTGAACCGATGGCACCCATGGTCTGTGCCCCGGTCGATGATCAATTTTCTTGGTGATGCTGGCAAAGATCTGCTGCTCAGTAGTCAGAATGTTGTTCCAGAGAGGCTCATCGCCGATGGTTTTACCTTCACGCACGACACCGCGCAGTCTGCGATTCATGAACTAGCGAGTTCTCTCTAAAAACTACTCTCACTTCTGCCGTGTTGCCGAACGACTCAGCATGATCGCTCGGCGGGCAGCCCATCGCGCGCGTCGGCGATCACCACAGGCGTCATAAGCGAGACCCAGCCTCATCCACACTTGCCATGATTCAGGGTGCGCCTCAACTTCTGCCCGATAGGCCGGAAAATGGGCATCAGCCACTGCAGGATCAGCACGCCCGCTCGGCAACCGTGGCAGAGCATCGAGTGGCAACCCACCCTCGCGCTGCAACTGCGCAAGAAGGCGTTGACCACGGATAACAAACATCAGCTCAGCGATAAGAAGTCCAGCTCCGAGCGGCGGTAACACGATGAGCGCGTAACCGAGGATTTGTGCGGCGGGCCCTGGCGACACAATCAACAGGACAGCGTAGTTGGTAACACACACCAGATAAAGGGCCAATAGCGCGGCCATGATCAGGGTAGCAGTGCGCGCTTTCACAAGGAAGAGTTGTCGTCAGCGCTACTAGGAATAGGACTCAGCAGACCAAGATCGATGAGTTTGTCGAGCCCCACGATCACGCCCCGCGCCGCACGCGTAGCCCGCAACGCGAGCAGGATACCTGCCTCATAAGCGCTGGGTGCCAGTGTATTATGCGCAATGGTCAGCACTTCGCCATTCCCGCCGAAGATCACCTCCTGCGATGCGAGGATTCCCTGCATTCTCAGACTGTGGATCGGGATGCTCGACACTTGCTGCCCACGAGCGCGCTGGTCAACATGGGGCGCGACCACCGGCCCAGAGTCTCCTCGCGCGGCACCCATCAACTCGGCTGTGCGCACCGCGGTGCCGGAAGGCGAATCCACCTTTGAGGCATGGTGTGTCTCGACGATCTCAATCGAATCGAAGAAACGAGCCGCCATCGCCGCAAAAGAGGTTGCTAAAACGGAGCCGACAGAAAAGTTGGGGATGATGATCACACCAAGGGCAGAGTGTCCGGCAAGCGTCTTCTCCACCGTTGAGATTCGCTCACGAGACCAGCCCGAGGTACCCACGAGAACGTTGATCTCGTGGGTGAGCGCATAATCGACTACCCGCTGCGAAACCGCCGGGAGCGTGACATCGAACACGATGTCCGCGCCAAGCATCTCGGAAAGCTGGCCCCGGGAATCGATGCGTGCAACCAACTCAAAATCTTCTGAAGCCTCGATGATGCGCACTGCAAGCTGGCCCATTTTTCCTGTCGCGCCGACGACGGCGACCTTGGTAGTCATCCCCCAAATCTACCAAGGCCGCGCAGGGCCTATACGCGCTCGCCGAAAAATGAGCCTGCCGACCAAAGACGCACCAACAACCGAGGGCCCAGGCAATCGAACACCACG
>JBOFDJ010000032.1:0-13233 GCA_051646885.1 Rhodoglobus sp. | reverse complement strand
CCCCACATTGGCCACAATCGCCAGATGCTTCATCCCGAGCAGATGCTCAACGGTGAGCACGTTCTCGTTCCCGGTACTGGTCACCCAAATATCGACCTCGCCAAGCACCTTCTCGATGGTGGTGACCTGGAAACCATCCATCGCCGCCTGAAGCGCGTTACTGGGGTCAATCTCCGACACGATCACGCGAGCGCCCTGACCTCGCAGGGCCTCGGCGCAGCCCTTACCGACATCACCGTACCCCGCCACAAACGCCACCTTGCCGCCGATCAGTACATCGGTGGCGCGGTTGATGCCGTCGAGAAGCGAGTGACGGATGCCGTATTTATTATCGAATTTCGATTTCGTCACCGAGTCGTTGACGTTGATCGCGGGGAACAGTAGCCCACCGGCGGCAGCCAGCTCGTAGAGGCGATGCACGCCGGTGGTGGTCTCCTCGGTGACACCCCGAACCTCGGCGGCGATGGCGCTCCAGCGCCCCGGGCTCGCAGCGAGGGAGCGACGCAGCATGTCGAGGATAACGCTCCACTCATGACTCGCCGAAGCCTCGGTGGGGGGCACGGCCCCGGCGAGCTCGAATTCGCGGGCCTTATGGAGCAGCAACGTGGCATCCCCACCATCATCAAGGATCATGTTGGGGCCGACAAAGCCCTCGGCACTCCAGTCGAAGATCTGCTCGGTGCACCACCAGTACTCGTCGAGGGTCTCACCCTTCCAGGCGAACACCGGGACTCCAGCAGGTGCCTCCGCCGTGCCGCTGGGGCCGACCACCACGGCAGCGGCAGCACCATCCTCAGTGGAGAAGATATTGCACGAAGCCCATCGCACCTGCGCACCCAGCGTTACCAGAGTCTCGATCAACACTGCGGTCTGGGTGGTCATGTGCAGCGAACCGGCGATTCGCGCCCCGCTGAGCGGTTGCGAATTCGCGAACTCGGCACGCAGCGCCATCAGGCCCGGCATCTCATGCTCGGCAAGTCGAATCTGGTGGCGACCGGCCTCAGCGAGCGCGAGGTCGGCGACGCGGAACGAAGCCGCGGTAGAGGTCGCAGAAGTCATACTCACCATTGTTGCAGGCCTGCATGGCTGTGCTGCGTGAGCTGATCGCGTGCTGCGCAGCTGCGTGGCGCAAATAAGAGATCGCGCCGGTAGGCGCGCAGAACTCCTGCAGTGAAGTACCAGTGAAATGCCAACGCCGATGTTATTCGCCGGGAAAATGGCATTCTTGGCAGCGGGTTTGGCAAAACTGCTGGAGTCATAGACACAACACCTCGCCTATCGGCACGACCTCTTAGTAGGACTAAGTTACATGTCTAATAAGACATACACAAGACGCATAAGTCTCTTTTTCCTGTGGGCTGAATACATTTGAAGCGGTCGGATAAGTCCGACAGGATGGCTACATGGACATGGCAGACGTGATGAGGCTGCAGAGGTCAGTTCTCGGTCTCTCGCAGGCTGACCTCGCAAAGGCCTCAGGCCTAAGTTTGCGTCAAATTGCCCGGTACGAGGCGGGCGAGCAGCAACCTGTGTTAAAAGTTGCAGTGGCGCTGGCGGATGCTCTTGATATCTCCATTGCCCAACTTGCTGGGCAGGAATCAGATGGCCTGGATTTATCCGGCCAATGGTGGGCTTCCTGGGAGACTTCCAAGGACGGCGTCCCTCGTATTGATACCCACACGTTGCATATAGCTCAGCGTGGACAACGTCTTACCCTTGATGCGGACAACGCTCGGACGGTTGAGGAGGGTAGCTACGCTTGGCGGGGTGAGCTTCGACTCTGGGACTCTGAGAGCCTGATCGGGTGGTACCACTCGACTGAAGGAGCGGTACGCTCAAAGGGTTCTATGTACTTCGCTCTTCATCCTCACGGTGAGCACGCTTGGGGTCGATGGGTCGGGCTCAGCTATGACGGTATGGTCGCTACCGGTTGGGGCGGTTTATCCCGAGAGAAAGGCATGAGCGCCAACATCGTACGCAGGCTCATTGATACGAAGGGGAGATCCAATGGAAGCGTTAGCGAGCATCACAGTCACCGCTAAGAAACCGGACGACCTTGCGGTGATTGCACATGCGCTCCTGGGGGAGCGACTCGCGGCGTGCGTGAACATTGTCCCGGGGATTCGATCCATCTACGCCTGGCAGGGTGAGGTTGTGGATGAGGGTGAGTCTTTCGCGCTGATTCACACTAGGGCATCACTCATTCCAGAAGTCATGCGGCGTGTCAGCGAGCTTCATCCTTATGACGTTCCACAGGTGCTCGCATTCTTGGGCGCAGGTGCTCAGCCAGACTATGCGGCCTGGGTCATCGCCTCAACGAGCGCAGAAACACTGGACACATAACAGACGCGCATGTTCAGGGCGAACCTTCTCCGGTGCTCACATGACGGACACAGCCAGCCTCCGACCGTGGACTCTATCGCACCCGGCGTAGCCCCGTCCCTTGGTCGCTGAAAAGCATCCGCAGCGCAGCAACAGCACACGAACAGCACACCGCAGGTAGGCGCGCATAACTCCTGCAGTGAGGTGCCGACGCTGGTATTTTTCTCCGGAAAACCGGCATTCGTGGCACAGGGTTTTCCCGCGCTGCAGGATTTATGAACACAGCACCTTGCCTATCGGCGCAACCGCGTGGCAGCACTAAGAAACAGTCTTCAGCGGTGGCAGTGTGGTCAAGGGAAACGGTGTATCCGGCATCGCAAACCACTGGTTAAGAGATTCCACAGCAGCGAGGGTGTCTCGCCAACCGTGAACCGCAACGGACGCCACCCCCATCTCGTACACCGGATAATCGTTGCCATTCGGGTCGAGACGGTCGCCAATAAATAACAGCTGATCGAGGCGAAGATTCAGCTTGTCGATCAGACGACCAACACCGTAGGCCTTATCGATACCTTTACGGGTGATGTCTATCGAGGTCGAACCTCCGCCGCGCACCTCAAGATCGGGCAGCCGACCAGAGACATACGCCCCCAGCGCCCGCTTCTTATCACCGTCCGGATCCCAGGCGCTCTTCTGCTCCACCGGTGCCTGCTGCCCCAGAGCCGAAAAGGTGATCTGGCTACCGCGATCCTCGATGAGATCGCCCCAGGGGCCAGGATGCCACAGCCCCAGCTCGCGAGCGCCCGCCTCCAGCGTCGCCATCGAGCGCGCTTTCTCGTCATCGCTCAGATCTTCGGCATACTGCTGCACCCAGCCGTCGCGCCACAGGTAGTAGCGGGTGCCACAGGTAGGCATGAGGTGAAGGCGTGACAATGCCTGATCATCGGCGCGAAATCCGTTCAAGGCCTGTGATTCGAACTGCTCGAATCGACCACCCGAGATGATGCACACCTCGACCCGCTCCAGCAGCTTTTCGAGGGCGACACTCATGGCGGGATCCATGGTCGACTTGGAGGGAGCGAGGGTGTCGTCGAGGTCGAAGACGACCAAATGGAGGTCAGCTGCGGCGATAGTCACGTGCACTCACTTTACCGGCCCCGGGCCGGCAGGTTAACCGTTCCCGGTCACCACACGGACAACCTGCCAACCTTGAGGGGCCGAAAGGCGCTCAGCATGACGATCACACAGGTCGTAACTATGCGGCTCGGAGGAATGGCTCAGCGGCCCGAGGACAGCCATCGAATCAGCATAAACATAGGTGAGGGTTGCTGTGGCTTCCTGGCTACAGGCGACCTTGCTGCAGGGGCGACCATTCATTTCTTCGCAAGAATACGACCGGTAACGGCGGTAACGGCGAGCCACGCCGGTAGAATCTCTCTTGTGATCAGGCGGACGAAACACTTTCCGTCGGCGTCTGCCCGAGGCGGGTCGCGTGATCGTCATGGTCGTGGCATCCGCTCAGTAGTGACAGGGCCTCGACTGCCCTCCCTGCACAGCCGAGCCGAACTATTCGACATCGCGGTGGCCTCCACAGCGGAGTACCTCAAAGACCTCTGGTCAGACGAACTCTCTGACGTCATCTTTGAGGTCGCGGCGATGCCCGCCGAGCTGGGAGCAAGCCCCACCGTTGATCGCTGGCGGGTGCTATTGCCCCAGCGCCGCGTCATCCTGTATCGACTGCCGATTGAGCGGCTCTCACGGTTGCGCCGTTATGACGCTGCGCATCAACGGATGATGGTAGAAAGTTGTGTGTTTCGCGCTGTGGCCGAACTCTTGGGCAAAGATCCTTGGGATCTGGCACCGGAGCGGTTCCGTCATCCGTAACCGGGCGACGCATCAGAAGTGGTGGTGAGTTAGCTAGGGATACACCCTGATAGGACCTGCGCCCACCCCCGAGGGATGTAATGGGTACCCCGCCACGAGCGCTCCTGTCGCTAGGCTGACGGAACCGTATAGTGAGTCGCAACCCGTGAGCGAATAACTGCGCCCCGGCGTGACCGGCGCGGAGACCGAGTCGCCAGCAGTAACGACAATGGACTCCTCGGAACCTCCCTGCGCTGTCCGGGTCACAGTCACGTCTTTCGTGGTCGGATTATAAAGGTGTAGGGCAGCCTGAGGCCCGGCGGCAATCGTCACCGGTGAGGGTGAACTGAGCGGAACAGCCGCGGTAAACCAGGCAAAATCGGTAGCCTCCTCACGCGCCGAGGTGACCCGCACGGCAGCGACCACAGGGATAGCAGAGTCAACGACGACGGTGTAGGCACCGGCAACGAGATCTTGGATAGGGATATCGGCGACGACCTCACCGTCAAGCTGGTAAGGGAACGACAGTGCGGTGAGAGCAGAGTTCTCGGGCTTCAGAGTGACAGTGACCTCCGAAACAAGATCACCTCCGCCGGGGGCAAAGAGCCGCAGTGCCGTCGTAAAGTCGTCAGCAACCTCGCTGGCGGTACTCGTATTGCGCAGGGTCTGCACCGGACCGGGATCGGGCACCACTACCCCGGGGATCACTGCGGTGGTCGCTGGTGCTGCCGTCGATCCGAGGATCTCAATCCCTCCGGGTTCCAGACCGCGCAGAATCGTCTGCTGCATGACGGCGTGAACCTGCCCACCGGTGCTGGTCATGTGCACGACGGGAGACACCATACCGGGCTGAAAACCGGCAAGCGAGAGCACCCGCTGGCCACTGGCCGGAACAATGATCCCGCTGGTGCCCGGCACCGCGAGCGGCCCATTTTCACTAAACAGCTCTAGCTTGACCGTGGCGGGAACCTCGGTCGGGTTACTGAGAGTAAGCAAAGTCGACCGCCCCACCGTTGTCGCTCCCCCCACCAGCCAGCTCTCGCCGACTGCGGTGCCACAGACAGCGGCGGCAAGACCCACAACATCGCCGACATCCACCTGCTGTGCCTGCGCCCCACTGAGTAGGATGCGCTGGCTGGGGTCGGCCGCATCAGGTGGCGTACTGATGATGATGGGGGCAGATGAGCTACCACCCGTACCGGCATCAGAAATCGTGATCGGACTTGAGTCGACAACACCGGCACTGCTCGCTGAGCTCACGATGGCGCTGCCGAGGCCGGAAGCCGAAGTAGCGTCCTGCCCGGTCTCATCAGCGAGACGCAGCACGGCACCGGGACACACCAGTTGCTGAGCGGTAGGCACCGGGGTGATCAGTCGGCTGGGGGCCGTGGACTGCACTGACGGTAGGGGCACAGTGGATGCCACGATGGTCAGCACGGCGACCCCCGTGCCCACCAACCCCACCACGGCCCGACCGCCCATCACCGCGATGGCGCGGGCAGTGAGCGGCTGTTTCGGCGGCATCCCGAGATCATCCTGTTCGGGAAAAATGTGCTCGCCGTCGCGGGAGCCGTCACCGGGTTCTTCCGGGAGGCTGCTACGGCGGCTTGGGCGGCGGCTCATGAGGTTCCCTTCTCGGTGCTGCCCTCGGCACTGCTCTTCTCGGTGCCGCTCTCGACGGTCATGGCGCGAAAGCGGGAGGCGGTGACTGGTACCGCGCGCAGCCGTCGACGGCGTGTGGTCGGGATCGCGAGCACCAGCGTCCATGCGACGATAACGCCCTGAACAACGCCGATCCAGATTCCTCGGCTGCTCTCTGCAACACTCGGCCCGGTGGGCGCGGCCCCGGGAGCCAGCTCCCGGTAGTTCCAGAGATAACCGTTGGGGGTGGAGCCAATCGGAGTGAAAATTCGATTACCATCGAGCGCCTCGGTTGCCCTGCGATGAGTCGCCTTCGCTGAGTCCACACTCGTATCGGGCAGCAACACAAAAGCTATCTGCAGCTCATCAAGCTCGGTCGCGAGGTCGAAACCACTGCGCGAGGCGATGTTGCCAGCGAGGGTGGCGAGTCGGGCATCCTCCTCCCCCAGCCGGGTATCTGTTGCTGCGAGTGTGCTCTGCTCGTCCAGGGTGGTACCGAGGCCGCGGTGCAGCGTTGCCGCGATCCCGCCGTCCGCTTGGGCGGTGAGCTGAAGGGTTCCCAGCCAGGGGCGGGAGGCTGCTTCCGCCGAGGCAAAAGCGGGAAGTAGTCGACCATTGCTCTGCTGAACTGACGTTGCTCCTGCAGTCGCCGCAGTCAGGCTGGGGACCGCGAGGGTGATCACGCTGAGCGCGACAGCCAGCGCGGGGATGACTACCCGCTGTCGCACACTGTCGAGTGTGACAGCCGTCGCACCAAGAAGGCCTAGCCAATACACACTGAGAGCAGCGCCGACCCAGACCGGTGTCGTCCCGGAACCAATCACGGTCACCGCGATATGCGACCCCGTCACCGCCGTCACAAAGCCCAGTAGCGCGAGGACCATCGCGGGCACCGAACGGCGCGTTCCCGGCACAAAAAGGGAGAGCAGCGAGAGCAGCGCCAATGGTGCCAGCAGGACTGCCACCACCATAGGAGCGACACCGGCAACCGATCCGAACGGTGCCAAAAACAGTCCCCAGCCGGACAGGCTCGCCGCGGGGTCACCGAGGGCCAGATGCAGCCCAGACGGGGATATTCCCGCCGTGGGAACACCAGGTTCTGCGGCGAGGGCAAGAGGGTTTCCCCGAATAAACTGTTCCACGACCAGTGGCGCGCCGAGGGCAACGGCCGGAATCGGGATGCCGGTCAACCGAAGAACTGCTCGCGGGTTGAGCACCATCCAGGCGATTACACCCAACACCAGCGCAGGCGTCAGGATGGGCGCTGACGCCACGACAACGGCGAACACGAGAGCCGCGAGAGCCGCCATCGCCCAACTTCGCGCCGCCTTCATCATCGTCAGCACGAGTGTAGGCAGCAGAATGTGGGCTATCACCGCCCCGAGGTGCCCCTCCAGAAGTGAGGCGAGAAACGGTGGTGCCACCGCCCAGGCGACGGCGACAATGATGGCCGACCATGCACGCCGGGCGAAATATGCAGCGCAGAACCAGGCGGTCGCAGCCGCCAAGGGAAGCGCCAGGAGGTAGAGAATAACGATGCTCAGCGACGGTGACCAGAATGTCAGCGAGCCAAGAACAGCGAGCACGACCGTGAAGGGGTCGGCAGCTCCCGTGAAGCCAGAAGCGATGTCGCGCCAACCGTATCGACTGTGCGACCACAGTTCACCGACCGTGCTGCTGAGCGGCAGGAGGGCACCTCCCGTCACGGCAGGGGCATCCAAGAAGCGCCCGAAGGCGATGGCACCGGCGAGTGCGGCGAGCAACACCACCCAGGCCCCGCCGCCGAGGAAAAATCCGGGACCCACGCGGGGAGCAGTGGATGCCCCCACCGCCCGCTCATTCGCTCGACGCTCGCGCAGCTGAGCCCAGGGCATCCGCAAAGCATCAACCGCGGGCCATCCCAGGAGTCGATTGCGGCTCAGAGTTGCTCGGGCGGACGGGATGCTACCGTCCCAGGCCACACGGAATGCGGCGACAAACTCGCCGACGATAGCACCGGGCCGCTTGGCAAGCACATGGCCTAAGGATCGCAGCACCGCAAGTGGCATCAGGCTCAGCCACTGCAATGGCAGGGCCAGTGCCGGTGAGTAGCTGAGCCGACGGTGCAACTGCGCGTATCGGCGGATGCGGTTGCGCGCCCCCACCGATACCGTGCGCCTACCAAAGAGCTCGGGTGGCCCAGCGCTGGTAACCCGCGCGGTCGGAACGCCAATAATGCGATGCCCGGCAAGCCGAGCCCGCACCGAGAAGTCGAGGGCGGCATCCACGCTGGGCAGGGCAGGATCGAATCCGCCCAGGGCGAGCCAGACCGTGCGCCGCACCAGCATGCCACCCGCGGCAACAGCCAGCAGATCACTGCGCAGGTCGTGCTGAGCCTGATCGAGCTCGTCCTCAACAAGAGAAACGGATCGACCGTATGGGGTCAGTGTTTCACCGAAGCTGGCAATGACGTTGTTATCGTCCAGCCGCATGAGCTTGGGGCCAGCAACCGCCACCGAGGGGGCCACCTCGACAGCGCCAAGGAGCGCGGCCAGCGCCGTGGGCTCGGGGGCGTTGTCGTGGCCAAGCAGCCATAGCCATTCATCGTCTGAGGTGGCGGGCGGCATGACCTTGAGGGCGTGGGCCACCGCATCGCCAAAAGATCGCCGCCCCGGGGTGGTCACCAGAGTCGAAGGGCCCGCCTCGGTCAGTAGACGAGCTGAGGAGTCGGATGACCCGGAGTCGACGTACACCGTCGCATCGGGTCGCCGAGTTTGAGCCGCGACCGCGGCAAGCGTTCTCGGAAGGTACTGGGCACCGTTGAGCGCCACAAGGACGGCAATGACTCGCGGTTGCATAACGTGTCGAGACTAGGTGTGAGTGATGCCTGTCTGCATCAGGCTCGCTGCACAACCCCGAGACTGGGGCCCAAATCGCCCGCGCGCCGCGCTGCCCGGTAGCCCATGTCACAGCGGCGGGAGAAAGCTACCCGTGGCGGGAGTAGCTACTCCCGCCACTGAACAGCTAATCCCGCCAAAAGTGAACTTTCTCCCGCCACACACCCTCCGGCATCCCGCATCGCTGGAAGCCGGCACTCTCGCACACCCGGCACGTCATCCCGCAGGCCGCCCCCGATACCACCCAACCGAAACGCTCTAGGCCCTTTTGCGCAGCTTGCGCCGTTCACGCTCGGAGAGGCCGCCCCAGATGCCGAACCTCTCGTCGTTCTCTAGAGCGTATTCCAGACACTGGTTACGCACTTCACACGAGGTACAAATCTTTTTCGCATCCCGAGTGGAACCACCCTTCTCTGGGAAAAAAGCCTCGGGGTCGGTCTGAGCGCAGAGCGAATCTGACTGCCACGATAGCTGGTTCTCGTCATCATCGACCGCGGTGCGTACACCGGGAACTCCCAGCACCACTGGGTCAACAAACCAATTATCAGGAACACCCTTGCGGTATCCATTTTCCGTCATGTTTTTACTCCCCTCCGCGCCCGACACGGATTCCGAAACGCGTTAGCAATAATTACACCCGTGTAGTTAGCTCCGAGTCAAGTCGGGAATGATAAATGCTTCAACCTCGTTCTGAAGGTTGCGGCGCGCCGTGTGTTGCTCTCCATTGACTTTCGACCATCTCGTGCAGGCTGTAGCGCATGCTCCAGTCAAGATCTCGTACCGCTCGATCACCAGCGGCAACAATGCGTGCGGGATCCCCGGCACGACGCGGCCCGATATCGGCGGTGAAGGGGATGCCCGTCACCGCCGCCACCGTTGTCATAATCTCCCCCACCGAACTCCCCAGACCACTGCCAAGGTTATACACAGGTTCAAGGGCATCTCCCGCTTCGAGGCGGCGCGCTGCAACCGAATGAGCCTCGGCCAGATCGGCGACGTGAATGTAATCGCGAACGGCAGTGCCGTCTGGAGTGGGGTAGTCGGCACCATTGATGTGAGGCGTTCGACCCTCACGAAGTGCCCGAAACACCAGCGGGAAAAGGTTATGCGGGCTGGCATCGTAGAGGGCAATGTCTGCCGAGCCCACAACGTTGAAATATCGCAGCGAGGTGTGCTCCAGTCCGTGAGCGACACCCTGGTCGGCAAGCAGCCACTCCCCGATCAGCTTCGACTGCCCATAAGGAGATTCTGGGGCTGTAGGAGTTTCTTCGGTCACCTGCTCGGTGGTGGGCGTCCCATACACCGCAGCACTAGAAGAAAAGACGATACGGCCCACCCCGCGCTCCTGCATGGCGGCGAGCAGCGTCGCAGTGCCGGTGACATTCTGCTCGTAGGTGTGCAGCGGCCTCGCCACCGAGACGCCCGCATACTTAAAACCAGCAACATGGATCACGCCGGTCACCTCATACTGATCTATCACCCGCGCCGTCAGTTCGCCGTCAAGGATGCTACCGCGCACGAACGGCACCCCGGTCGGCACGAAGGCCTCGAACCCCGACGAAAGATCATCGAGCACCACGGCTGCCAGACCCGAGCGGCGAAGCGCCCTCACGATATGTGATCCGATATACCCTGCGCCACCTGTTACTAGCCATGTCATAGTGACAACGCTACTCGCGGTGTGCGCTCTCTGCGCGCGTAGGGATTCGTCCGTAGCCGTCGCTACCGATGGCGCACACAGTGGCAATGATGCCGACTAGGGCAAGAGGTACGAGAAGCGCTGCGATAACGATCATGGCAGTAAATCTATTTTTTGCTATTTTCTGCCACAAGTGGCAGACTGTCTACTTTCATCGATTTACTGCCAAGGATCCCGGTGCTGCGAAAAATTGTGATGCTCACCATGCCCGGGGTGGCGCCCTTCGAGTTCGGCGTCATCTGCGAAGTGTTCGGCGTCGACCGCAGCAGCACGGGCGGCCCGGCGTTCACGCTGGTCATCGCCACCGCAGACCCGGGCCCAGTCCGCAGCAGCCTCGGTTTTGACCTGATCATCGAGACGGGCTTAGATTCGGCGGCAGACGCCGACCTCATCGTTATTCCCTCACACTCCTTCGGCCCCATCGATGAGCGCTACCTTGAGGTGATCCGTGGGGCAGAGGCCAGGGGGGCCTGGGTGCTGAGCGTGTGCAGCGGGGCTTTCGTGCTGGCCGAAGCGGGCATCCTTGATGGCAGAAAAGCCACCACCCACTGGATGTATACCGATAAGCTCGCCACCCTCTTCCCCGGCACCACGGTCGACCCCGACGTGCTCTTTGTTGAGGATCGCCGGGTCATCACCAGTGCGGGCACCGCCGCGGGAATCGACGCAGCACTGCACATTGTGCGCACCGAACACGGTGCCGCTGCCACCAACGTCATCGCCAGACGCATGGTCGTGCCGCCGCAGCGCGACGGCGGGCAGTCGCAGTACATCGCCAACCCCATGAGCACTGACCACTCCAGCTCCTTCGCCGCGGTGGCCGAATGGATGCTCGACAACCTGTCGCAGAACCTGACTGTCGACCAACTCGCGCGTCGTGCCCACATGTCAAGCCGCACCTTCGCCCGACGATTTCGTGCCGAGATGGGAACGACACCGACCGCCTGGCTCAACCGACAACGCCTGATCCGCGCCCAACAGCTGCTGGAAGAAAGCGATGCCGATCTCGAAACCATTGCCCAGGAGACCGGCTTTGGTGCGGCATCCGTGATGCGCCACCACTTCACCACCGTGCTCCAGGTCTCACCGCAGGCCTACCGCCGCTCCTTCGGGGCGGCGCGCGAGCTCCGGCAGGCGAACTGAGCCGCCACGCATCACCAGCCTTTTATTCCGACATCTCCGGAGAGCTGTCAAGTCGCCACCCACAGAAGTTACGAGAGAATAGCTCTTATGGAGTTCAGGGGCATCGATCACAGTGCAAGGCGGTCGCTCAACAAGCAGATCGCCGATGCGTTGCGCGCTGCCATCGCTGACGGCCAATTGTCCGACGGTGATCGCGTACCTGGTGAAAACGTACTCATGGCTCGCTATGGGGTGGCCCGCTGGACCGCACGCACTGCTCTCGACTCGCTGGTGAGTGAGGGTCTGATTACTAAGGTTCCGAATATCGGTACGTTCGTTCGTGCTCGCCCGCATATCCAACGGGTCGGAATGGAGCGCTACTCACGGAGTCGCTGGCTCACCGGAGGCTTACCAATCCTCGGCGGAGAGGCCGCGAGCCAGGGCACATCAGCAGGCCGTGTCATTCTTGAGCTAGGCGAAGTCCAGCCGCCCGCGAGCGTGGCGACACGGCTTGATATGCCGGATGGAGAGCTGGTGTGGGTACGTCGGCGCTTGGTGTCGATCGAGGAACAGCCACACCAACTCGCAGACTCGTACTACCCGCTCGACATCACGACGGGAACCACACTGCTGGAGCCGGAGACAGGAGCGGGCGGAGACTTCGGCCAGCTCCACCATGCTGGACACACACCGAGCACGATCCGCGAGGAGTGGACCGCGCGAATGCCCACGCGCGCCGAGTCCAAAGCCCTCAACCTACCGACGGCGACGCCCGTACTTGAGTTCATCCGCACCATCTTCGATCAGGATGAACGGCCGGTAGAGGTCATGCTGTCGGTGATTGCCGCTAACACAACCTCACTCGTCTACGAGTTTCCCGTCCCAGACTGACCGAGTACCATCAGAACCTCCGACGAGCTCACACACCGCACGACGCCGCCGTCGACGATCAAGGCCTGATCATCATCGAGCCCGATCAACAGCTCAGAATCTGGCCACGCATCCGTGATCTGCGCCAGCTCATCCGCGATCCGCAGATCATCCATATGCGGCAGGATGCTGAACTCCACCAACCCGGCCCCTTGCGTGCTCACCAAGCCCGGGGCCGCCGAGCGATCATCAAGGCCGCCAATATACGCAATGTCCGGACACACAACGACGGCACCCGCACTGCACCCGGCGTAGACCGCATCCGAGGCCTCCATGCCCTCCCAGAAGCGGCAGCGCTGCATCTGCTCCAGCAGATAGTAGGTGTTGCCACCCTCGACGTAGACCAGATCAGCACTCGCTAAAGTCGCAGCAACATGAGCAGCATCCACAGATGTCAGCTCAAGCTCTTCCACCGCGAATCCCGCCATGTCGAACCATGCCCGGCGACGGTCCAGCCACCCAGCATCCGCGAACGGAACACCAGCCGTAGGTACGAACACCGTCCGCAAGTCGCCCGGCGCACCCGGCAAAACACGACTCAAAGCACCAATTCGCTTCGACGCAAGAAACATCACAGATGCCATACTCCTCTAGTCTAGGAAGAACGCGAGACCAGTACAAAAATGTGTACGACCTGCGTCGTGGGTGGTACGGAAGAATGAACACTATGTTCACAAGGCACACGATCAAGTTCACGCGGGTTCCATGAACTCGGAGGACCTCATCCGCGGAGCCCGGGTATTGCTTGGACTTCGACGGCCCGATCACACTACTGATGCC
>JBOFDJ010000031.1:0-10067 GCA_051646885.1 Rhodoglobus sp. | reverse complement strand
CTGAAAAGCGGCGCTCAGTATGGTGCCGAGGGTCAGTGGTCGCAGGGGGATCAGGCCCGGCTTCGGTGGTGGAGTCCAGCCCGGAGTGTTCGTGGGCGGAGTGTACGCAGGGGGGGTGTTCGTGGGCGGAGAATTCGTGGGCGGAGGCGGAGCCGACCCCGGCGCGGCGTACGGGGAGGGTGGCGGTGATGGAACCGGCCCTTCGGGGGAATGCCACAGGGTGTTATCGCTCACAGCAGCATCCTTCATATCGTGGAGAGTTCTCCTAGATATGCTGTCATACTCCGCTACTCTTATGCGAAAGCTCCCACTAGGTCATGCCCGGCCCGATGCAGCTGCGAGGAATTACAGTGAACGCGCGAATTCTTGTGATCGACGATGACACAGCGCTTGCCGAGATGATAGGCATCGTCTTGCGCGCCGAAGGTTTCGAGACCTTCTTTTGTGATGATGGCGCTGCCGCGGTAGAAGCGTTCCGCTCTACCCAGCCCGATCTTCTGCTACTTGACCTTATGCTCCCCGGGATGGACGGCATTGAGGTGTGCTCTCGCATCCGTCAAGAATCGGGTGTACCGATCATTATGTTGACGGCAAAGAGCGACACCACTGATGTGGTGCGCGGGCTCGAAAGCGGTGCCGACGACTATGTGGTCAAACCTTTTAACCCCAAAGAACTCATCGCTCGGGTGCGCACCCGGTTGCGTCCCATTCCTGAGAACACCAGCGGCCCGCTGCGCATCGGGGATCTGACCATCGATGTGACCGGGCACGAGGTTCGTCGCGGTGACATCCAGGTCAATCTCACGCCACTCGAATTTCAGCTACTCCTGACGCTTGCCCTCACCCCGAAGCAGGCTTTCACCCGCGAGATGCTGCTAGAGCAGGTCTGGGGTTACCACTACAAGGCCGACACTCGTCTGGTGAACGTGCACGTTCAGCGGCTAAGGGCCAAGGTTGAGGATGACCCAGAGAACCCGCGGATCATCACTACCGTGCGCGGCATAGGCTACCGCGCGGGTAGCGTCACCTAGCCCGATGCGCCATATCGACTGGCTTGAACGGTTCTTGCGACTGTGGCGCTCATCTCTGCAGATCCGTACAATTACCATCACGCTGGTTCTCTCCGGCCTGGCGGTGACCGTGATCGGCGGTTATATGGCCCTGAGCGTGGGCAATAACCTTTTTGAGGCCAAGCGCGAGCAATTGAGTATGACCACCGCTAATGCGGTCCTCGTCGGCCAGAGGTTCTTCGATGATGAGACCGAAAAACGGGGGGCCGAAGATATTGATGCCACCACCACGGATGCTGTTGACGCCATCCTCAACGCGGCGACCAGCACCGGGAGCACCCAATTTGCCCTCAAGCGCAGTCCACGGCAGCTCGGCCCGCGAAGCCCGTCTGAGATTCAGTCCCCAGGCTTTGACCCAGACCTCATTTCCAACGAACTGAGGTTTGCTCTGCAGGACTCGGACGATCCGCGCACAGTATCGCAGTCAGTCGCCCTGGTTCAACCGGGCGGAACCGCCGAACCGGGGCTGGTTTTTGGGACGGTTCTCGACATTCGTGGCTCGCGCTACGAGCTGTATTTGGTCTACAACATTCAGGATGCGCAGGAGACTCTGAGTGTTGTTCAGGGTACGCTTGCGCTCGGCGGCTTCGCCCTCGTGCTGGTGATCGGTGGCGTCACCTACGTGGTGGTGCGTCTCGTCGTCGGGCCGGTGCGTCTTGCTGCTGAGACCAGTCAAAAGCTGGCCGCCGGTCAGCTTGAGGTGCGTATCCCGGTGAAAGGTGATGATGTGATCGCCACCCTGGCACGGTCATTCAATGGCATGGCCACCTCATTGCAGAACCAGATCACCCGACTCGCAGCGCTCTCTCAACTACAGCAGCGGTTCGTCTCTGATGTCTCGCACGAACTCCGCACTCCGCTCACCACTATCAAGCTCGCCGGTGATGTGCTCTACGGTCAGCGCGAGTCTTTTTCCCCGTCGACAGCACGCACCGCCGAGCTTCTTCACACACAGGTTCAGCGTTTTGAGTCGCTGCTTGCCGACCTGCTGGAGATGAGTCGTTACGATGCTGGTGCTGTTGAGATGGAGACTGAGCCCACCAACCTCGTGCGATTGGTCGAGGATTCCATCGAGAGTGTCGCCTCCCTCGCCGAGTCGAAAGGATCCCGGCTGCGGTTGGTGGCACCCGGAGGGTATTGCGAGGCCGAGGTTGACGGTCGGCGTATTCGTCGCATCCTGCAGAACCTGCTGGGCAATGCGATAGATCACGGTGAAGGCAAACCCATTGTGCTCTGGGTTGACAGCGATAACACTGCGGTGGCCATTGCCGTGCGCGATTATGGTGTCGGGATGACGTCGGCTTCGGCCACCCGGGTGTTTGACCGGTTCTGGCGTGCCGACCCCTCCCGCCAACGGGTCACCGGGGGAACCGGCCTTGGCCTTGCGATTTCGTTGGAGGATGCCACCGTGCACGGTGGGTGGCTTGAGGTGTGGTCACGTCCCGGGGAGGGCTCGTGTTTTCGGCTCACGCTCCCGCGCGTGCGCGGTGCCGTGATCACCGGCTCTCCGCTGCGGCTGCCACCAGACGATGAGACCCTTCCCGCGGAGGCGCTTGATGGTTAGGCAGATCATGGCGATTATTGCTGCCGCTTCGATGTTTGCGCTCGCGGGCTGTGTCGCTATTCCTTCTTCCGGGGGTGTGCAGTTGGGTCCGCTGATTGACGATCCCGATAATCCCGCGGTCGAGTTTGTGGCCTCGGGGCCGCAGGATGGCGCAAGTCAGGAAGAGATCCTCGCCGGTTTTATGCAGGCTGTTCGAGCCCCACAGAGCAACTACGCGGCGGCGCGACTGTTTTTCACCAAGACAACGGCCGCAACCTGGGAACCGGATGCCGGAACCCTGATCAGATCGGGCCCCGCGATAACGACAGCCGAGGGTCTCGACACCCTGATGTATACGGTCACTACCGCTGCCTATGTTGACGATCAAGGGCGCTACACCGAGCCCGCTCCCGCGACACAGAGCCTGAGTTTTGGCTTCGCCAAGCAAGATGATCAGTGGCGCATCAGCTCGGCTCCTCCCGGAATCGTGCTTACCCGGAGCAGCTTTAATGTCGTTTTCACCGAGCAGTCACTGTATTTTTTTGACCCGAGTTATCGCTACCTTATTCCGGACACCCGCTGGTTTGCTCAGCGCTCAACAGTCGCCTCCCGTGCGGTTGCCGCTCTGCTTGCCGGCCCATCGCCGTGGCTGCTCCAGGCGGCTGTGACCGCATTTCCGAAGGCCACGGCACTGGATTCGGTGAGTGTCGAATCAGCACGTGCTGTGGTGGATTTCAGTACTGAAGTGCTCGCCTCGACCCCCGACGCGCGCGACCGGATGCGACAACAGTTGGTGGCCACCCTGGGGGTTGCCAATATTGACATCACTGCGGGCGGAATTGAGGTTCCCACGCCGGAGGCGTCGGGTGGTGATGCGGTCATCCCCGTCGTTGACCGTGCAGTTCTGATCGGAACCGGTGCAGAGTTTGGTTTTAACGCTGGTGCGAAAATCGCCCCCATTCCCGCACTCTCCGAGGCTGTGGTCGGCGCACAGGCGACAGCGGCAAGCCTCGCTCAGGACAAGCTGACGATGGCCTTCCTGGCGGGCACCGGAGTCTCGGTGATCACCTCGGGGTTTACTGAGCCAGTGGTGGTGGATGAACGCCCTGGTCTCATCCGACCCTCCATCGACCCCTTCCGTTTTGTCTGGTCGGCGCAGAGCTCGTCGGCGGCATCAGTGATGGCCTTTGATCTCGACCGGACATCGCATCTGCTGCAATCTGGCCTCCCCGCTGATGCTGCGGTGGTGTCGATGGCGGTCTCGCGTGATGGTGCTCGTCTTCTGCTGTGTCTCTCCTCGCCTCTCGGGTCCAGTCTTGTTGTGGCGGGAATTATTCGCCAAGACAATGTTCCTGTGCGTCTCGGCGATGCGCTCGCCTTGCCGACGCCCCCGGGCACCCTCATCGATGCAGGCTGGGCTGATGAGAACTCTGTGGCCACGGTCTCGTCGACGGGTGCGGTTACTCTGGTCCACATTGGCGGATCGACTGAGCCACTGGGGACACTCCAAAACGCGAGCACGATTGCTGGCGGCACCGGTGGTCGGGATGATCTTCGGGTGCTTTCCGGAGGAAAAATCTGGCGCCCGCAGGGAAGTGGCTGGGTTTCGACCGGGATCTCTGCTGCTTTTCTTGCCACGAAGAACTAGGCCCGGGCCGCTACTGCGCTCGCATTCCACAGGGAGCTCAATTCCACAGATTGTGTCAGCGGCAGGACTGTACCCACGGCGAGCGGTCATGGTGGGGACATGGCTTCACTGTGGGTGCGCTGGCGGGCGGCGTTGCTCGACGCCTGGGCGCTGCTCATGCCGGTCGAGTGCGCGGGCTGTGGAGCTCAGGATCGAGGCTTGTGCGCTGACTGTCGGGAGGAGCTCATCCCCATCCCTACCCCGCGCACTACTTCCGGCGGGCTCGGGGTTGTCACGGCGCTGCGCTATGAGGCTCAGGTGCGGCGGGTGATCCTCGCTTTCAAAGAACATCATCGAACGGATCTCGCCCTTGTTCTCGCCGAAGCTCTTGAGTCCGCCATCCGATACGCGGTTCCCGATGATTCTGTTGAGTTCGCGCCCGTCCCGAGCAGCCGAGCAGCTTATCGCCGACGGGGTTATGATCCCGTGTTTATTCTCCTGCGTCGCGCCGGAATAACACCGTCAAGAGTGCTGCGCCAGGTGAGACGTACTGTGCGTCAGAAGTCGCTCGATAGCGCTGGTCGTGCAGAAAACGTGCGCGGTGCCTTCCGGGCATCGGTTCATCTGACCGGGCGTCGCTTTCTGTTGATTGATGATGTTCTCACCACCGGCGCGACTCTCGACGACGCAGCGCGGGCAATTCGGGCGGCGGGTGGCGAGGTCATTGGCGCGGCAACGGTGGCCTTCACGCCGAGGTTGCTTGCGGTGCGTGACAAGCTCAGTGGTTGAGGACTACCGTGGGGCACAAGGTGTGCAGCGAATACATCGCCTGATCTCATCTCAGGTTCAGGTTGCTGCGAATACAGACTGGGAGGTCGCCGTGGAAATTACCGTCAGCGGACGAAACCTGGGAGTTACCGACAGGTTCCGGGAATATGCGATTGAGAAAGCAGGCAAGGTTGATCATCTTGCTGAGAAAGCGATTGCCTTCGAGATCAAGGTGTCACGTCATCATGAAACTAGGGGCACTAACGGTGATGATCGTGTTGAGTTAACACTGATCGGTCCCGGCCCTCTGGTCCGCGCAGAATCCGCGGGCTCTGATAAATATGTGGCCTTCGATCTGGCGATGGCCAAACTCGTGGAGCGTATGCGCCAATCCAAAGATCGGAAAAAGGTTCATCGCGGTCAGCACCGCCCCGTTTCACTCCGTGAGGCTGCCTCCGAGGGGTTCTCGGTGATCGATATCACCCCGGTAAGCCCTGAAGTTCTGGAGAAAGTCAGCACCGGCGCGCAACCCATACAGTCCGCAGATCCTGAACCTGGCGACGAGGGGTACTCTCCCGTGGTGATTCGCCGCAAGGTGTTTCCCAGCTCACATATGACGGTTGAAGACGCACTCGACCACATGGAGCTGGTTGGTCATGATTTTTTCTTATTTATCGATAGCGAAACTGATCGTCCGAGTGTTGTCTACCGCCGTAAAGGCTGGGATTACGGGGTCATCAGCCTTGAGGAGGAGGCTGGGGAATTGCCCACAGTAGCCACGCGGGGGCGCAGCAGGGGGCGGTGACGCGTCTCGGCTTGATACGATGACACACCGGTAACGCA
Source organism: Rhodoglobus sp. (assembly GCA_051646885.1). Taxonomy (GTDB): domain Bacteria; phylum Actinomycetota; class Actinomycetes; order Actinomycetales; family Microbacteriaceae; genus Rhodoglobus. Next base: position 4,216 of record JBOFDJ010000031.1, on the reverse strand, counting down.
ACTATTGTCGTGCCGAAGTCTCGGGAGTATCCCGACGAAGAGTGGAGTAATCGGTGGCCAACGTTCTCGAACGCGTGCTTCGTGTAGGTGAAGGTCGACTTCTGCGACGTCTCAAAAACTATGCGGATGCAGTGAATCATCTCGAAGACGATTTCAAGACCCTCACTGATGAGGAATTGAAGAACGAAACGGTTGAGCTGCGCGAACGCTACTCGAACGGTGAGTCTCTCGACGATCTGATGCCCGAGGCTTTCGCTGCGGTGCGGGAGGCTGCCGTGCGCACCCTGGGGATGCGCCACTTTGATGTTCAGCTCATGGGTGGCGCGGCCCTTCATCTCGGCAATATTGCCGAGATGAAGACCGGTGAGGGTAAGACACTCGTGGCGACGCTCGCGGCGTATCTGAACGCCATTGCCTCCCGGGGTGTTCATGTGATTACTGTCAATGACTATTTGGCAAGCTATCAATCAGAGCTAATGGGCCGGGTTTTTCGTGCCCTGGGCATGACCTGCGGGGTGATCCTCTCGGGGCAGACCCCGCCTGAGCGGCGTGAGCAATACGCCTGTGACATCACTTATGGCACCAATAACGAGTTTGGCTTCGACTACCTGCGCGACAACATGGCCTGGCAGGCCGAAGATATGGTGCAGCGCGGCCATTTTTATGCCATCGTCGATGAGGTTGACTCCATTCTGATTGACGAGGCGCGAACCCCGTTGATCATTTCGGGCCCGGCATCGGGTGAGGCCAACCGGTGGTTTACCGAGTTTGCGAATCTCGTGACCAGGTTGGTTCCCGGTGTCGACTATGAGATCGATGAGAAGAAACGCACCGTGGGCGTGCTTGAACCGGGAATCGATAAGGTCGAAGACTATTTGGGTATTGACAACCTTTATGAGTCGGCCAACACTCCGCTGATCTCGTTTCTCAACAACTCCATCAAGGCCAAGGCGTTGTTCAAAAAAGACAAAGACTACGTTGTCATGAACGGCGAGGTGTTGATCGTTGATGAGCACACCGGTCGAATTTTGGTGGGGCGACGCTATAACGAGGGGATCCACCAGGCCATTGAGGCCAAAGAGGGGGTTGCCGTTAAGGCCGAGAACCAGACCCTAGCGACGGTGACCTTGCAAAACTATTTCCGTCTTTATTCCAAGCTTTCGGGCATGACGGGCACCGCCGAAACTGAAGCCGCCGAATTTATGAGCACCTATAAGCTCGGCGTGGTCGCGATTCCCACCAATAAACCGATGCTGCGCATGGACCAGTCCGATTTGATCTACAAAAATGAGCAGTCCAAGTTCGAGCAGGTTGTAGAAGACATTACCCGCCGTCACGCCAATGGGCAGCCGGTCCTGGTCGGCACCACCAGCGTCGAAAAAAGTGAACTGCTTTCCCGAATGCTGGCCAAAAAGGGGGTCCGCCACGAGGTCCTCAACGCGAAGAATCATGCGCGGGAGGCCGCCATCATTGCTCAGGCCGGTCGCCTGGGTGCGGTGACCGTTGCCACCAATATGGCCGGCCGTGGTACCGATGTCATGCTCGGAGGCAATGCTGAGTTTCTTGCCGTGACTCAGATGAACTCCCAGAACCTCAGCCCGAGCGAGACCCCGGATGAGTACGAGGCTGCCTGGGATTCGGTCTACGAGGCGGTAAAAAACGAGGTCCAGATTGAGGCCGCGAAGGTTGTTGATGTGGGTGGTCTTTATGTGTTGGGAACCGAGCGTCACGAATCCCGTCGTATTGATAACCAGCTTCGTGGCCGCTCTGGCCGACAGGGTGACCCAGGCGAGAGTCGTTTTTATCTTTCGCTCCAAGACGACCTCATGCGCCTGTTCAACAGTGGTGCTGCCGAGGCGCTGATGGGCCGCGGTAGTGTTCCGGATGATCTGGCCATCGAATCGAAGGTGGTGAGCCGGGCGATCCGCAGTGCACAGAGCCAGGTTGAGTCGCGCAATGCCGAGATCCGTAAAAACGTTCTCAAGTATGACGATGTGCTGAACCGCCAGCGTGAGGCGATCTACAGTGATCGCCGCCACATCCTTGAGGGTGATGACCTCCATGATCGGGTCGACCGTTTTCTCGAAGATGTGATCACTGAGGTTGTCGCGGTGTACACCGCTGAGGGTCACTCTGATGAGTGGGATTACGAGGCAATGTGGACTGAGCTTAAAACCCTTTACCCCCTCTCGATCACCATCGAAGAGCTAGTGGCCGAGGCGGGATCCCTCGGCAAGATCACAACGTCGTTCATCACTAAACAAATTGTGTCGGATGCCCGGCTTGCCTATGAGCGCCGCGAAAGCCAGCTCGGTGCGCCCGCCATGCGCGAACTTGAGCGTCGCGTTGTGCTGTCCGTGGTTGACCGTCGGTGGCGCGACCACCTCTACGAGATGGACTATCTGAAAGACGGTATCGGCCTACGCGCGATGGCCCAGCGCGACCCGCTGGTGGAGTACCAGCGTGAGGGTTTCGCTCTGTTCCAGTCGATGATGGGCTCTATTCGCGAAGAATCTGTGGGGTTCTTGTTCAACCTTGAGGTTGAGGTAACGGGAGGCTCAGGCGTCGAGGCGAGGGGGCTCGCTGCTCCTGCAACCGACACCAACCGCCTGAGCTATTCGGCCCCGAGCGCAGATGCGCAGGGCGAGGTCGAGGTGCGTAATCAGCGTGGCCAGATTCAGCAGCCCGCGGCAGCCCGCACCCAGCAGCCCGCCAGCCGTGGTGCTTTCGGCCAGCGTACTGAACCCGAGGCTCAGACCCAGCAGCCTCTCAACCGTGCGGCGCGGCGGGCTCAGGAGAAGCGGCGTTAGGTTTGCTGGCTACTGAGGTGCGGTGTCGCTAAAGGCACTGTGCCGCTAAGGGCGCGGTATCGCTGGGGGCGCGGACGGCGAGTGTTCAGCTGGGTTCCACCCCGAACGCGCGAGCCAGTTTGTCGATTTTCTGCGCCCGACCCAGTCGCGGAAGGTCGCTGCCGTCGCGCACGACTTTTCCCCTGCCTTCGAAGTCGGCCAGAAAATCGCGAGCCCAAGCCACATCGGATCGGGTGGGACTGATGACTTCGTTGATGATCGGGAGCTGCTCGATATCGAGACACAGTTTGCCGGTCATCCCGAGTGCGACAGCAATGCTGCCCTGCTCGCGTAACACCGGGTGATTGGAGCCGACTGTGGGGCCGTCGATGGGGCCGGGCAGAGAACCGACCCGGCTGGCCACAACCAGCCGGGAGCGGGGGTAGGCCATGGCCATATCGTCGGAGCTGGTGCCGGTATCGCGCCGGTAGTCTCCGCTGCCGAACGCCAGGCGGTAAGCGCCGCGGGCGCGAGCAATGTTTGCGGCCTCTTCGATACCGAGCGCTGACTCGACCAGGGCGATCACCGGGGTGATGCCGTGCAGGCGGTCGAAGGTTTCGGACACGTGCTCGGGTGATTCGGTTTTGGCGAGCACGACGCCCAACAGGCCGGGGATTGAGACCAGACTGTCGACGTCATCCGACCAGAAACGGGAAGTGCGGTCGTTGATCCGCACCCACCCGTGGCCACCGCCGCTGAGCCAGTCGACGACGCTGGAGCGTGCCTGGTCTTTGAGGCCGGGGTCGACCGCATCCTCAACATCGAGGATGATCTGGTCGGCCCGTGAGCCCTCGGCGGCGTCGAAGGTCTCGGGCCGGGTGGCCGCCACGAGCAGCCAGGAGCGGGAGATCTCGGCCGAGATGGTTCGGTTTGCGTTCTGCTGCACTGCTGGCCTCTCTGCTGCGGCGCACGGTAATGGCACCCCACACAGGCTAGCCGTTCTGCGGGGTGCTGCGAGTTCGGAAGCCACGAGGAGTATTATCACGATCATCTGGTAGTTCCGAGCTCTTAGCGCCGCTCGGGTGTTGCGGTGCTGACTGTGGTGAAGATTTTTACCCACTGGTCTGGTGTGACAAAAGCAACAATTGTATTTTTGGGAACGTCAGCGTGCCGGAAGGCGGTGTTGAGTGTCTCTTTGGAATAAAGAAAAGCGAGTGAGTTGAACAGTGATCCACCTTTTCCGTTGAATCCCGCCGCCACCATCTGACGCCAGGCGGATTCCTTTTTTCGTGGCAGTAACGGGACTTCCCGATTGGTTAATCGGAGAATCGCGGCGTCGACGGCCGGACGCGGGGTGAACGCGTTTCGACTGATGACGCCCGCAGATTCCCAGTTCCACCAGGGCCACGAGGACACTGTGGTGAGTG
>JBOFDJ010000030.1:0-6145 GCA_051646885.1 Rhodoglobus sp. | reverse complement strand
TCCCCGTTCGTCCAGCTCAGAGTGATGAGGCCAGCATCCTGCTGATGAAAGTCGAATAACCCCGAGAACGCGGCATGCGTGTTACGGATGGTCATAAGGGCCCGCAGTGCGCGCACGACCGGTCGTTCGTGTTCACGATCACGCTCGTCGGCACTGTAGTGATGGCGGTTGATATCACGACCGACACCGGTGCGCGCCAGGAGCTCCATATCGTTCTTCCCGGCCAGCGCGCCGACGTAGTAAACCTGCGGGATGCCGGGAAGGAAGAACTGTATCGCGCGGGCCGTGAGGTAGGCATTATCGTCGCTACCGAGCGCATCGTAGTAGGTGCTGTTGACCTGATAGAGGTCAAGGTTCGAGGCAGCGGCTCCGGTCGCGCGAAGACTTTCTCCCCCGGTATTTGTGTGAATTCGTTCGACTAGGGCATCAATCTGAGCCGGGTTCAGCAGCCCAGGGCGGGTCACGTCGAGCTGATCGGCACCAACATCGATCACGCCAATGCCGTCATGGGTGTCGAGGACCGTGATCGCGTTCTCAGGTCGCACGCCGATCCAGGCCACCAGCGGACTGAGGTCTCCGGTGAAGAGCGCGTGCAGCAGCAATGGAGGCAGGGCAAAGTCATACACTCGATCAACCCGAGCCGCGATCTCGATCTGTGTCTGGTAGTAAGAGTGAATCTCGACAAGAACCTCCATACCGCGTGCGTGAGCTTCGGCGGTGAAACGATCAATAAATTCGAAAGTCTCGGGGATCATGAAACTCGAAGTTCCCGCCTTCTTGATGGCGTAGCCAGCGGCATCAAGTCTGATCAGCTTCGTTTTTACCGCCGCGAGCCGGTCAAGAATGGAGAGCAGGTAGGCACTACCACTTGCGCTATGAACATCGATATCAATCTGCTGCGGGGTAAACGTCGTCCACAACAGCCGCGGCTCACCGTTGATCCGCACGGGCGCAAAGGGTAAACCTGGCCGTGGGCGATAAATCGAGGTGAGGTCTTTCTCTGTAGCTCCCTCGGGAAAAACCGAGCCCAAGGTCAGGAACATATCGGCATAGGCTGAATGCTCCCCTTCTTTAACGAAGCTGCGGAACTGCTCAGAGTCGCACGAAACATGATTGACGATGACGTCAACGACCAGATCGTAGTGTTCCCCGATCACGACGAGGTCGTCCCAGGTTCCCAGTCGCGGGTCGGGAATAGTGTGGTCAACTGGGTCAAAACCGGCGTCGGCACCGTCAAATGGTGTGAAAAACGGAAGGTAGTGGATCCCGCTGATGCCCTCGCCGAAGCTGCTACGCACCCACTGGGCGGCATCGGTGAGCGAGCCACCAAAACGGTCTGCATAGACGATCAGTTGAACACCGTTTGTGATGGACATCAGCATCCTTCTCTGCCGCGTGGGCAATCTGGCATGTGGCAACACAGTTTCACCGAGGAAAATCGGGCAATACAGGGTCACCAGGTAATAAGTAAGGCAAGCAGAGCTGATTCTACTCAGAAAGGCGCGTCTTCATAGCCTTCAGCGCCATAAATGCGCGAGCACTTCCCGGGCTGCGGCGCAGCGCCGTCGACAGCGTCTCATATCGACCGCGCGGCAGGCTCATCACGGTGCGTAGCGCGGCAGCCAGTTCGTTGACACTCGCCTCGTTGGGAGAGAGCGCAATACCAAAACCGGAGCTCTCCAGCGCGGCAGCACCCGCGAACTGATCGGTGGAAAATGGGAGCACTAACAGCGGAACACCGCAGGTCATCGCCTCGGTAACACTGTTATTTCCACCATGAGTGACTGCCGCCGCCGCGGAGCCAAGTAGCCTCACCTGGGGTACAAAGTCACGCACAAGCCACGACTGCGGCAGCTCTCCTATCTCGTTGCGATCAGCGGATCCGAGCGCAACGGCGGCCCTCAATCCCACAGACTGGAGCGCCGCGGTAACCCTGGCCAGGACATCCGACCGCACCGAAAGAAAACTCCCGAAGCTGACATAGACGAAGGGCTCATCACTGGCGGCCAGCCACGCCTCGACCTCAGCATCAGCAGGCTCGCTGCGCACCGCTGAGCCAAGAAAAACGTGGGTCGGCAGCGCAGCCACCCTCCTAGGCTCAGCCAGCTCTTCTGGATAATTGAGCAGCAGCAGCTCGCCATGTTCCGCAAAGGCACTGACTGAGGGCGGAGCACCCGGCGCGAGGGCGGCGAGGGCGGCATTCCACTCCGCGGTAAAGGCGTCGCTCACTCGGTCACAGAGCTCTCGCAGGGTCGTGAGCTCGGTGGCCGCGGGGGTGAAGGCTGCGGGCCAGGCGGGAGGGAAACCATAGACCTCGCCGGCCAGAGGCAGGGCCGAGGGATGCCCGACCAGCACATCCGCGTAGGAGATGCCCGCGGCATCCAGCCCCAGCCTCGCGCTGAAGGCCAGGTGATCGACCATAATCGCCTCAGGGGCGAGGGAAGACACCAGCGCCTGAACGTCGCGCCCCACCCGCACGGGTTCCCACATAAAATCACTCAACCGCGCCTCAGCCTGAAAAATCAGGGTATCGATCATGCCGCGGCGGGTGGCCGCGAAAAAGCCCCGCAACGCCTCATCTTCACCCTGGGGCTGCTCTTCGGCGCGAATCACGCCAGGGTTGGAGCCCTTGCTGAGCCGAAGGTAGCGGTGTTCGAAACCAAACGATTCGACAATCGGTGCCGTCGCCGAACCGGTCGCCACCACGACTCGCTCCCCAACGTCGCGCCACGCGGTACCCAACGTCACCAGCGGCAATAGATGTGATGCGTAATCGGGGCAGATAATGAGCAACGTCATAGCCCGGGAGCCACCTCATCATGCAGAGCACGCTGCGCCTCGCGAACATCACCGTAGACCTGAGCCATCGCCCGAGCGGTGGATTGGATCGTGAAGCTATCAGTCACCGTCGCCCTCGACTGCGCAGCACGCTGATCGTCAGTTTCTGCGGTGGAGATTTCTAAGGCGTGTGCCATGGCGGCCTGCAGCCGCCCACGATCCCAGGTGGGAGCAAGCACCCCGGTAACACCCTGACGCAGATAGGTGGCAGGCCCCCCACCATCAGGAGCAACCACGAACAACCCGGAGGCCATCGCCTCCAGCAGGGCGATACCGAACTCCTCTTTCAGGCTTCCGCACACGTATATGCCACGCGGTGCCGCGAAACCGGGAACACCGAAGCGCACTGCCGCTACCCAACGGGCAGCGATGTCATTGGGCAGATGTCCGGCCAGCAGCAGGCCACGCTCAGCGCGAGCTGGAGTGGGGATGACCGCCTCGATCGCCGCGAGCTGCTCGCGTTCATCGACCGAGGGCGAGACAAGATCACCACCAATCAGCAGAAGGTTAGCCTGGTCTGCCAGCGGGCTATCGGCCCACGCTGCAACGATCATCGCCGTGCCCTTGACCCGATGAAACCGACCAACACTGACCAGCAACGGTAGATCGCGCCTCGCCACAGGAAGCGTCTCAAGGAGGGCCCGTAACTGCTCAAGCGGTGGGCTCACCGCGGCATTGGCGGCCAACTCGCTAGCCTCAACGACGGCCTGATCGATCACCTGCAGATCGATGCCTTCCGGAACGATGGTGTGCCGCTCAGGATGAGCCGTGATGTCGATCCCGACCAACTTCCTCATGTCCCTGGCAAGCTGGGGCCTCGGGAACAACACCGTATGGTCGGCATTGGCAGCAAGCCGCTGAATGAGTCGCACCCGGAACCAAAAGTGTTCCTGCTCGTCTTTATCGCCAAAATTGTGCTGGCTGAGCTGCCCGGAGCTGTCGAGCGAGTCGATCACAGCATGGGGATCAGGAGCGACGGTAAAGACCACAGGAATATCGAGCTCCCGGGCGACATCGGCTGCCGCCACACTTCCCACATCCGCCATCCGAAGGTGCATCACGTCTACCCCATGAGCGGCACGCAATGCGCGCCGAATACCGCGGCGCGCTGAGACCCGCAGAGCCCAGGGGCTCACGGGCTGCAATGGTTCTGGCAAACCGGGAACCCGACCGTAGATATGCCCGGCAGATGTCGATGAGATCACGGCTATGCTCTCGACCGCCGCCGCGGCCGTGCCCCGTGATAGGGTGATCACCCGCTGAACCTGAGCCGAGCCATCCTGATTCCCGGCAATCAGGGCGTCACCGAGGCGCACTAGTAGGGTGGCGATGCCACCGTTATCACCGCTACCCACCTGACTGAGACTGGCATCGATATCTGCTGGCAAGAAGATCTGCGCAACCGAGAGCCCGCTGCGGGCCGCAGTGGGAGAAGTAACCGCCGTGATATCGCTGAGCGAGAGCCGCGCCTCATCAGCGAGGGTTCCCTTGCCTGCCGCCAGGCGCTCAAGATGTTTGACCACACGTGAGTCTGCGCCAAAACTCGCCAATGCCGCGACGGCAGCGAGTCTGACACTCTCACACTCGTTGAGGTTGCCCGCGATCGTCAGCAAGGAGGCAATCGATGTACTGCAGCTCACGAGCCCGAGCGTCTCGACGAGGCGGTAGCGAGCGTCACGGTCACGCACCCCGAGCAGCGCGCCGTCGAGGGCGAGAGCAATATGCTCCGGAGCCGACAGCGACCACTGCTCCAGGGTGCGCTGGGCGACCATACCAACGAAGTCACCGTCGATCACCAAAGCCACCAGCCGACCGACGGCATCGAACCTGGGCAACCGCGACCCGAGGGCCCAGGCAGCGTGTTCACGAAGAAAACCACGACTACTCGAGAGTGTCTTGACCAGAAGGCTGCCGGCCTCGTCGTCGAAGATTCCGGCGAGAGCATGGGTTGCGGCAATAGCACACAACTGGTTATCTCCGCGAAGGGTCTTTTTCAACACCCGAATGGTGCGCACGCCACCCTCACGGCTTGCCTCAAAGGCAAGATCGTCAGCTAGCCGGAGCGCGTCGACCAGTCGTGTGGCCCCACGCACAGCGTCGAGAGAGGTAAGGATTCCCACGTCGATGCTCCTTGTTCGCTCTCGTCGATCTTCCCCACCTACAGCACAAGCCCTTCTGATACTAGGTGCCATCGAATCCGAGAGCACCAGAACAACAGGTAACGTTGAGGAAAGTTATGGAGGCAGGGTGCGCAAGTTCATCTTCAATACAACGTTACTCAGCGCGATCATGGGCGGCTGGGGCACAGTGCAATCCACCCGCAAAGGCCCTCGCGATTGGCGACTGCTCCTGATGTGGATTAGCTGGGGTGCCACGGTCGCCATCGCAGTGGGAACGATCATCGAGCAATCCCGGACAGATAACGAGCTGGAGTAACGCCACCATCGTCACTCGTCACTGCTACTGGGGACGTGACACTGACCACGGCGAACACTGCCTTACCGTGGCACTAGCTCGGCAGCACCCACCGCTGGTTAGGCTGTGACGCCCCGCAGGAATAAATTTGCAAGTTGTTACGGCTCGATGAGGGTGCCCCAAACACGTCAAGACATTTGCCCGAGGCGGCATTGCGAAGATTGCCGTTGGCGTGGACGGTCCACTTCTGGTGAGCGGCATCCGAGCAGTCCCACATATTCAGCTTGGCAGCGTTGTTGACGGACGCCTTTCGAACGCTGAGGCAGCGACCATAAGCACGGAGAGTTCCATCATCGCTTATGGTCCATTTCTGCTGGCTACGTCCGGTGCACGGGGCAATAACTACGGGAACGCCGTTGGCATCGCTGGCGCGGATCCGGTCAAGACATCCACCGGCAAGACCTTTGATCTGACCTGTCTTCACAGCAGGAGTGGACTCAATTGCGTTCGCAGTGAACGAAAAATTCTTCACTGCGAGACCGGTTCCACCAACCCAAGGTTCGAACCCAGCCTGCACGCTGGTCATGTAGTGTGTGGGATCAATCTGCCCGCGTGCCACTGCATCGTTGACAAAAGCCTTGATGCTGAAATCTTTCATGCTGTCAGTCGGCTGCTGCCTCACGTACGAGATCACGTTGTGGCCGATATTGCCAGTCCAGACATCCCACTGAGCACCTTCAAGGGTTACCGTGGCCTTTTTCTGCCCCACCGGTTGTGCTGGGCCCATGTGGTGTGCCCAAATCATCAGCTCGGCCCCCGTGTTTCGACCGTTGGTGCGCTTCGTGGGGTCGAACCATAAATCAAGCGATGCGTTCCACACACCGGAAGATAC
>JBOFDJ010000029.1:0-13391 GCA_051646885.1 Rhodoglobus sp. | reverse complement strand
AAAAGTCGAGAGTTTTTTGAAGCTCCAGCCGCAACATCCATAGGCCTAATCGCGGTTGCGCCACGCACGCGCGTGCGCGACCCAGGTCTGCGCTGCTGCGCTGGCGGGAGTTGTGCCCCGGGCGGCGGGAGTAGTTGCCCTGCGGCGGGGGTAGCTGCTCCCGCCGCAGGGAAGTGCGGACCGGTGGCCCGCGCGAATCGAGAGCGGCCTCAGAAATTTCTCCCGCCGCAAGGTGCGCCACAGGGTAGCTGGTGGCCGAAGAGGTACATGCGGCAAGAAATTTGCAAGCGCACCCGCGGGGCACACAGCGGCCTCGCTAGCGCAAATCGTCGTCAGAACCGATCCGGAACGAGAGTCGCAGCAGGCTGCGATCATCCAGCGTCAGATCGTGCACGGCTGTTTTCAGGGTGAGGTAGTAGGGTGCCAAATGCATGATGCGTCGGCCCTCCGGCAGCGCTATATCGAGACTCACGCCGACAGCAGTCGCACCATCCGGACCGGAACGCAACTCGATCATAAGCGAGCTGCTGTCTGTTCCGGGAGTGTCGAGAATCGCCCGCAACATACCCCGCAAAGCGGTCCGCTGCGCATTGTTCATACGCTGCGCTCGCCGATCAGGGTCAACAATAACCAACCGGGATCCGCTCGCAATCGAATCCAACCAACTCAGGTTCGACTGTGTAACCAGGTCGTCTCGAAGACGACGGGCGAGCTGCCCAGCTAGGCCGCGGTCCGCGGGGGTGATGCGCCCCGCATCGGCAATCGTTTGAAGAAACGGCACCGCCCGCGAGGTGAGCTGGGCCACAGTCACGCGCTCAAACTCTGCTGCGGCCTCATCTTTCACTTTTTGTCCTGGAACCATAAGACGTGATGGGTTCTTCAGCATGCGAAGCATGGTGGTGGTCACGCTCCACGAAAAAGCAGCCGTGGCCGCCAGCCCCAACAATGGAGAATAGGCGATGACAAGACCAGTGCCTAACCATCGCTCCGAGGTTTGAGAAGGATCCAACAGTATTAGGGACCCAAGAACAACCACCAGCATCGCTCCTGAAGAGATCCCGATCAACCAGCGCACACTCAGATACGGTGCGAGGCTGGCAAAGCCGAGCGCAAGGGCTCCGGGGGCCCACCACTGGTCAATAGCGAAAGGTATACCACGGAAATCCAGTGCTGATAGCAGGATTCCCACAACAGTGGGGAGGAGAGCGAGCGTTCCGCTTCCCCACCCGATAGGTTGACGCAGCGGGCGAGTCATCAGGTGCAGGATAATCCCGCTGCTCGTACACAGAAGAATCGCAATGACCTGAAGCCAGGGTTGCGGGCTGAGCTGGAGAGTTAATGGCACCAGGGCAAGTGATTGGAGCAAAGTCAGCCCGGCCAATGACAGAGGAACAAGAGGCCCAGTGAACCAGCTCAGCGGGTCTATCTGCTGGGCAGAAAACCGGAAAGAATGACTAGTCGCGGCCATGTGTCGACTCCGGATTAGTGGTCACGATGTCACGAATAGGAGCGGAAAGCACCACAGAGGTTCCCGCGCCAGGGGATGACCAGATGCGAGCGGTACCGCCGACGGAGCGCATCCGATCAATGATGGACAGTCGCACCCCCAGCCGGTCATCGGCGACTACCGTCGGATCAAAACCTGCTCCCTGATCACTGATCACAACCGTTACCTGATCCGCGGTGTAGGCAATGTCCATATCGGCCACCGCGGCACCAGAGTGCCGCAAAACATTCTCAAGGCACGCTCTGATAGCGTCGAGCAGTGCGGTGGCAACACCAGCAGTAAAACGATAAATGCCCGGCCCGACACCGGTGACATGAACGCTAAGCCCCCGCCACTGCAATTCGCTGAGCATGATCGCGATCTGATTACGCAGCTGGGCATCGGAATCATCGACGGCGGTCTCCTCAGTTTCATGACGCCATTCAGTGCTGGTGAGGGTGGCGATGTCATGCCGCAGCCGATCAACGACACGCTGATCAAGCGTCTCAGGGGCATTCATGACGAGGGAGAGATCGTTCAGCAGGGTGTCGTGCACCACAGCAGTCACTTTAGAGCGGAGGTTTTCTTCGACAGCGAGCCTGCGCGTTTCGCTCTCCAACTCTTCGAAATCAGGAACCTGCCGACGTTGACTTCGTTGAATGGCTGCGAACACCAGGTACATCGCAACGTAGATCAGAAATAACAAAATCGGAGCACCGCCTGTCATCACCGGTTGCCCCGTGATCGCAGCCACCAGAAAACTAACACCTAACGAGACCGTGAAACCGGCAGCATTCCACGCGAGACCGGTAAGCCATGTGCTTGAGGCCAAGCCAATCAGCACGAGCGAAACAGCCGGTCTGTTGACGATAAAGAAGGCCTCATCGATGATCGGCGGGTAGGCGCTCATCAGAGCAAGTTCGTAAGCGACGGCGATGATCACCCCGGCTACTAGAAAAACCCGCACCACCCAGGCCCGTGGGTTGACCGCCGCCCAGATCGCGAGCCCCAGCATGATCACGAGTAGCACTAGCGGGACAGGGAGCGCAGCGCTGACATCACTCACAACCATATATTCGGTGAGCACCGCCATTGAGAGAACCAGATGAACGGAGTTGACTGCCCAGGTACCACGCGAGATGCCGCTCGTGATCACCCGAGCCGCATCATCCCTCGGCAGAACGGCGAGTCGCATAAAAGCTCCCTGTCTTGGCGGCCCGCGGGCCTGAGCCGATTCTGGCACTCCACAGCGGCGGGGGGAAGTCCACCACACCTCCGCACAGCAAGCCGGGGTGCGGAGTCAGTTATGTAGTGATGCTGGGCGGCTGTGGCTCGCTCGTGCGTTGCCAATCGAGTTGGCGGATACGGCCACCAAGAGCGCGCTCATCCTGATTGCCCGCAGCATCTGTGCGCAGCTCCTTCGGCAGCGAGAACATGAGGTCTTCTTCTGCGGTCACTACCTGGCTAACGTCCCGATACCCGGCATCGGCGAGGTCATCGAGCACCTGCTGCACCAGCACTTCAGGAACGGATGCCCCGCTCGTCACCCCCACCGTGGCAACGCCGTCAAGCCACTCCTGTCTGATCTCGCTGGCATAGTCGACGCGGTACGCCGCGGTCGCACCATTCTCAAGCGCCACATCCACCAGCCGAACCGTATTCGAGCTGTTGGCGCTGCCAACCACGATCACCAGCTCGGCCTCCTGGGCTACCTTCTTGATCGCTACCTGACGGTTTTGAGTGGCATAGCAAATGTCGTCGCTGGGGGGATCCTGCAGCGCCGGAAAACGCTCACGCAGAAGGCGCACCGTCTCCATGGTCTCGTCAACACTGAGGGTGGTCTGCGAAAGCCAGACCAGGCGATCCGGATTGCGCACCGCGATGTTCGGTACCGCCTCGGGGCCGGTCACGAGGGTGGTGCGCTGGGGTGCGTGGCCCATCGTGCCCTCGACTTCCTCGTGGCCGGTGTGACCAATCAGCAGAATCTCGAAATCATCCCTGGCAAAACGAACAGCCTCCCGATGCACCTTGGTAACCAGCGGGCAGGTGGCATCAATGGTCTGCAACTCACGGTCGACCGCTCCCTGAACCACCGCAGGAGAGACACCGTGGGCACTGAACACCACGCGGGCGCCGACCGGCACCTCGGCGACGTCATCGACAAACACGGCACCCTGCCGCTCCAGAGTCGAGACGACATGGACATTGTGCACAATCTGTTTGCGCACATAGACCGGGGCACCAAAATTTTCGAGCGCCTTCTCGACCGCGATCACCGCGCGATCAACACCAGCGCAATAACCACGCGGAGCAGCAAGCAACACACGCTTACGACCCGCGACCGGATGATCGACCAGTCGGTTGCGCTCAACCGGAACTCGGGGCACCGCAAGATCCACAGCAGCGCCGTTCGAGATGGTACTCATGATCTCGATTCTACCGGCGACGCGGTGCTGCTACGCTGTGCGTGTTTCATCGTGGTGCGGCGAACTCGCTAAGCTCGGTGCGCAACCCCGTGTCGTCGGTCTCCCGTAGCCTTGGCAGTATGTCGATTGAGGTAGCACCACCCACCGTTGATGCCCCCTGGGGTGTCGCATTATTCGCTGGCAAGATCCGCGGCTGGATCGAGCGACTCGGCACAGCGTGGGTGGAGGGCGAAATCACCCAGTGGGGTGTCTCGGGTGGCAATGTCTACGGCAAGCTCAAAGACGTTGATGAGGATGCCACTGTCTCGTTCACCATCTGGTCATCGGTGAAGTCGAGACTACCTGACGACCTAAAGCAGGGCGACCGCGTGATCGCGCTGGTCAAACCCAATTACTGGGTCAAGGGCGGAACCCTCTCGATGCAGGTGTTTGAGATGAAACATATAGGTCTGGGTGATCTGCTCGAACGGCTCGAAAAGTTGCGGCAAAAATTGAAGGCTGAGGGGCTGTTTGAGCGGCGGCAAGCCCTGCCGTTCCTCCCCGGCTGCATCGGGTTGGTCACCGGAAAAGACAGCGATGCCGAGAAGGACGTGCTGCGCAATGCCCAGCTGCGCTGGCCTGCGGTCAGGTTCAGGGTCGAGCATGCTGCCGTGCAAGGTGATCGTGCGGTGGGTGAGGTCATCCTCGCTATGGAGACTCTTGATGCCGAGCCCGAGGTCGAGGTCATTATCGTCGCGCGGGGTGGCGGAGACTTTCAGAATCTGCTGGTGTTTAGTGACGAGAAGCTGCTGCGGGCGGCGGCGGCGTTGTCGACTCCCCTGGTCAGCGCGATTGGGCATGAGGCGGATCGGCCGCTGCTCGACGAGGTTGCTGATCTGCGGGCATCCACTCCGACGGATGCTGCCAAGCGTGTGGTGCCCGATGTCAGCGAAGAGCTGGCCCGGGTGCAGCAGGCCAGGAGTGGGATGCGGCTGCGAGTCACCCAGCGTATCTCGAGCGAGGTGGATCGGTTGGGCACCCTCAGATCGCGGCCTGTGCTGGCGGCCCCTTGGGCAATGATCGACGGCAGGGCTGAAGAGCTCACCCGCTCTGTCGCGCGCAGTCAGGAGCTCATCGAACGCCGCCTGGAGCGGGCCAGCACCAGCGTGACCGAGCTCCTCGGTCAGCTCAGGGCGCTCTCGCCGCGACGCACGCTCGAGCGCGGCTACGCTATCGCCCAACTGCCGGATGGCACAGCAGTGCGCGATGCCGCTGACGCTCCCAGCGGAACCCGGCTGGTACTGAGTCTCGCCGTGGGCACACTGGCAGCAACCGTCAACGATTCCTCCACAGCCACCGCATCCCGTTCGCGTTCACCGTCTGCTCGCCCTGCCGCCAGCGGTCGGGCTCCGTCCCGATAGAGTTGTTGCGTGGTCAGCGAATCAAAGAACGATGTGAGCGGGCTGAGCTATGAGCAGGCCCGCGACGAGCTCATCCGGGTCGTCACGGAGCTGGAACAGGGCTCATCCAGCCTGGAAGAATCTCTCGGGCTGTGGGAACGCGGGGAGACGCTCGCTGGCCGTTGTGAAGAGTGGTTAATCGGCGCTCGAGCCCGCCTTGACGCTACTCGCGGCACGGCAACCGGCACCACGCCGCCTGGTGCCATTGCGCCTGGTGACGCGCCATCCGGCACCGAATAGGCCGCGGTCACAGCACAATGGCACGCAAGAAACCCGCAATTGTTGCCGAACTGGGCAGACCAGAAACCGCTGAAGAGACGGCGGCCCGCAAGGCGGAAACCTCACGCACGCACCGAGCAAACCAGACCGCGCTCAATCTGGTGGGTGCCACTGTAGCGTCGCTGGCGATTGTCCTTTTTCTGGTCGTGGTCGTAGTGCGTCCAGCCCCAGCGCCGAGCGAATCGCTGGACTATGCAGCAATCGCCGCTCAAGCACAACCGAACTCCTCAGAACCGCTGCTCGCCCCCGTGCTTGCTCCCACCTGGAACACCAACGATGCCCGATTCGAAACCAGAGCAGACATTGCGAGCTGGTACATCGGCTTTATCACCCCTAGCACCCAGTTCATCGCCCTCAATCAGGGCATCGAGGCAAACGTGAGTTGGCAGTCCGCCATCCTGAACAACGCAGAGAAGACTGGTTCTACTACAATTGACGGTACGAAATGGACAGTGTTTGACCAGCGTGATTCGGTCGATCCCGGAAACTTTGCCTACGCTATGGCAACGACCGTGGGGGCAAGCACGATAGTGCTGCACGGCACTGCAAGTACCATTGAATTTGAGACCCTCGCTTCTTCCATAACCTCAGAATGGCGCGCCAATGACTAACGTGAGCTCCGACAGCACACCACCCCGCACCCCCGCCACGGTGTGGAAAGAGATGCTGCGCGGCAACGAACGCTTCGTGCAGGGAGCGCCGCAGCATCCACGTCAAGATGTTGAACGACGTCAAGAACTCGCCCTCACCCAGGCACCTGATGCAGCGCTGTTTGGATGCAGCGACTCACGCCTGGCCGCCGAGATTATCTTTGATAAGGGCATCGGTGATCTTTTTGTAGTACGTAATGCCGGCCAGGTGATTTCCAGTTCAGTGATCGGGTCGCTGGAATATGCCGTGGGGGTTCTGCGCGTTCCACTGATCGTGGTCCTGGGTCATGACCGCTGCGGCGCAGTACAGGCGGCAATTGACTCACAGGGGCCACAGGCCCCACAACTGCCCCCGCATATCGCCACGCTTATTTCCCCTATCATTCCCGCGGTGCGTCGTGTGACTCAGGGCTCTGGGCCGGTAGATCCGAGCTCAATCGACGCACATGAAGTGGGCCGTGAACACCTCCGAGACACCATCAGCGAACTGGTGGCAAGCTCCGAACTGATCAGCGAGGCGGTCGCCGTCGGCACGCTCGCCGTGGTGGGAGCCAACTACCGCCTCCTCGAGGGCCAGGCCGTTCCCGACATGGTCGTGGGCCAGTTGTAGACAGCCGCGTCATCCCAACAAAGAAGGCCCAACACACAACAAAACTCAGCAGGCAAAAGAAAAGGACAGCACAAGGCCGTGAATAGTTCCCTTAGCCCGAACAGTGAATTCCGCATTGAGCACGACACCATGGGTGAGGTCCGGGTTCCAGTGAGCGCACTGTACGGTGCACAAACACAGCGTGCCGTGGAGAACTTCCCTATCTCGGGTTCCGGCCTCGAGTCGGCGCAGATCATCGCACTGGCGCAGATCAAGCGTGCAGCAGCGATTGTCAATTCTGAGCTGGGTATTCTCGATGCAGGCACCGCGACGGCCATCGCGACGGCAGCAGATGCGATTATCGCTGGCGAGCATCATGAGCAATTTCCGGTAGATACCTACCAGACCGGCAGTGGAACTTCCTCGAACATGAATATGAACGAGGTGCTGGCGTTCCTCGCGTCGCAGTCGCTGGGATCTGTCGTGCACCCTAACGATCATGTCAATATGTCCCAGTCATCCAACGATGTGTTCCCTACCTCGGTGCACCTCGCCGTCACCGGTGCGCTGCTGCGCGATCTGATCCCGGCCTTGGATCATCTTGCCTCCGCTCTAGAAGCAAAAGCCGCGCTCTGGAAAGACGCGGTCAAACCCGGGCGCACCCATCTGATGGATGCAACACCGGTCACCCTTGGGCAAGAATTCGCCGGTTACGCCCGCCAGATTCGACTCGGTATTGAGCGCGTGCAGTCCACCGTCGTGCGCGTCGCGGAGGTTCCCCTAGGGGGCACAGCAACCGGTACCGGCATTAATACCCCGCACGGTTTCTCACAACGCGTGATCGCGGTGCTCGCCCATGATTCGGGGTTGCCGATCACCGAAGCGCTTGATCACTTTGAATCTCAAGGTGCCCGTGACGGTCTTGTTGAAGCATCCGGTGCCCTGCGAGTTCTTGCTGTGTCGCTCACCAAAATTTGTAACGATCTGCGGTGGATGGGTTCTGGCCCCAACACCGGTCTCGGCGAACTGCGCATCCCCGACCTACAGCCGGGCTCATCCATCATGCCGGGCAAGGTCAATCCCGTTATTCCTGAGGCGGTTCTGATGGTCTGCGCCCGGATCATCGGTAACGATGCGACGGTTGCCTGGGCTGGTGCCTCGGGCAGCTTCGAACTTAATGTCGCGATCCCCGTGATGGGAACTGCTCTACTGGAGTCGATTCGCTTGCTTACGCATGGCTGTATGGTGCTCGCTGATAAGACGGTCGAGGGTTTGGAGGCAAACCTGGAGCGGGCGAGGTCGCTGGCCGAATCATCCCCCTCCATTGTGACTCCGCTGAACAAGATCATCGGCTACGAAGCCGCCGCGAAGATCGCCAAGCACTCAGTCTTGCGCAATATCACTGTGCGGGAGGCCGTGATCGAGCTGGGCTTTGTTGATCGCGCGCAGGTCACACTCGAACAGCTCGATGTGGCCCTTGATGTCATGTCGATGACCCGTCCCGGCTAGCCGCGCGACAACGCCGCCGCCCGTCGTGGTGTCGCGAGACAGTGGGACTGCTCCTCCGGGTGGCGGGAAAAAATTACTGGCGGCGGGAGTTGCTACTCCCTCCGCCTGCTGCTTTCTCCCGCCACAATGGCCCGCTGCCACCCAAGGTCAGGGCTCGCCGATCACCTCCACAGACCGCAGTTCTGCGCCGTTCAGATCGTGAACAACGCGATCACCGACCGGAGCCGAGAGGCGAATCGGGACGAGAACCGAACTGGTCACAACGCCCTGAGTCGGGCATTGCGCTTCGTGATCAGGCCCCGGACCCGCTGGGGGGTCTGGAACACCGTAGTAGACACCGATCCGCACCGTGGTTTCGGTTTCGAGCACAACCGCCTGCCGTGGAATGCACAACAATGGGCCCCGGACATTGACCACCAAGCTGGCTGAACCGGTAGCGCTGGTATCGCTGTCCACATCCCCGCCAATGTAGCCAGGAATATCAACCCGGCCCAGCAGGGTAAAACTGCGCAGCAGCAGAAGATAGCTTGGCACCTCGTCATCGAAATCTTGATACCCGAGAAGGGGCTGCTCAACAAGTCCAGGCGGAGGCGCATCGAGGGGGTACACGACACGCGCAACTAGGCGAGGAGAAGGATCTCCCCACATCTGCTCAACAGCGCCAAGCGGAAGCCCTTGTCGCGGCTGGGTCACGAGGCTGGTGGCGTAGCTGGAGCCCGCCACAATCACCAAACCGAGTAAACCGATCCCCGAAAGAAACCTCCGCCAGCCATATGCCGCACCAGCCGGTTCATTCGCGCGCGGGTCAGACAGCGCCCAGCTCGACAGCGCCCACCACTGACCCTGGGGCGCAATAAAACCCCAGAGAAATACGGCACCTAATGTGACCGCGAGCGCCCCAAAAACCCAACTCACGAATTGACCTTACGCGTTTTTCCCCCTAGTGAGAACAGCGGCCTGCGATAGACCACAGAGGTGATCTTATCTCAAGCCAGTTCGTTAGATTCGAGCATTTCGGTGACCAGGGCGGCAATCGCCGAACGCTCCGAGCGGGTCAGCGTAATATGCGCAAACAGCGGATGCCCTTTCAGCGTCTCAATCACAGAAGCGACCCCATCATGGCGCCCGACCCGCAGGTTATCGCGCTGGGCGACATCGTGCGTCAGGACCACCCTCGAGTTTTGACCGATACGACTGAGCACGGTCAGCAGCACATTGCGCTCCAAGGACTGTGCCTCATCCACAATCACAAAAGCGTCATGAAGTGATCGTCCGCGGATATGGGTGAGGGGCAGCACCTCCAGGATTCCGCGCTCCAGCACCTCGTCGAGAACATTCTGCGAGACCACCGCCCCGAGGGTGTCGAACACGGCCTGTGCCCACGGGTTCATTTTCTCCGAGGCATCCCCCGGCAAAAAGCCCAGCTCTTGGCCACCCACCGCATACAGCGGGCGAAAGACCATGATCTTGCGGTGCTGCTGTTTCTCCAGTACGGCCTCAAGACCCGCGCACAGCGCGAGCGCCGATTTTCCGGTACCAGCCCGGCCACCGAGAGAGACGATCCCGATAGTAGGGTCGAGGAGCATATCGATGGCCAACCGCTGCTCAGCGGAACGGCCATGCAGCCCAAAAATGTCACGATCACCGCGTACCAGTGTCATCTGGCCACGATGTGATACCCGGGCGAGCGCAGAACCGCGATCTGAGTGGATGATCAAACCCGTGTTGATCGGAAGATCCTCGATGACGCGAGAATGTAGCTGCTCGGCGTCATAGAGTGTGGCCATCTGATCAGAGCCGAGGTCGATCACTTTCTGACCGGTCCAGCCAGAATCGACCGCCAGCTCTGCCCGGTATTCCTCGGCGGCGAGACCGATGGCGGCGGCTTTGACCCGCAGCGGAAGATCCTTCGATACCACCGTCACGGCAAGACCATCGTGGGCAAGGTTGAGGGCGACAGCAAGGATACGCGAATCGTTATCGCCCAGTTGCAGGCCCGATGGCAGGGCAGCCATGCTGGAGTGATTGAGCTCGACCCGCAGCGATCCCCCTTCCCCGACGGTGATCGGAAAATCGAGCCGCTCATGCTGCACCCGCAACTCATCGAGATTGCGCAGTGCCTGGCGGGCAAAGTACCCAATTTCGGGATCATTGCGCTTGGCTTCGAGTTCGGTGATGACGATAACCGGGAGCACCACATGATGCTCCGCGAAGCGAAAGATCGCCGTGGGGTCTGACAGCAAAACCGAGGTGTCGAGAACGTAGGTGCGCTCGAGTTGCGCGGCACCGGATGTGCTCGTTCGCGAGCCGGATGCTGCTGACTTCGGGTTTGTGAGCTCGGCCATCTTGCACTCCATCCTCGAATGCGATGCATCCGAATCCAGTCTGCGACGACGGCCAGTATGTTTCGGGACGAACGTACGTGGCCGCCTCGACCAGGCACCATGCCTGATAACTCTGACGGTAGGCGCAGGGTGCCGGTCAACGCGGAATCGACACGCCACACCGGGGCGTCATCAAGGAAAAACTTCAGCGCAGCTAACGATAGCCAGCCTTGAGACCATCGGTGCCCGAGTGATACTGTTTACATGCAAACCTTTGGAGGAAACTACTATGGGAACCATCGCCTACCGGCCAACCCAGGACCAGGATCAGCGTCTTGACCTGCTGGCGAAACGCACCGGGCGCTCGAAGAGTTTTTACCTGAAACAGGCTGTGGATCGACATCTCGACGAGCTTGAGGAGCTCTACCAGGCCGACGACATCATTGATCGGTGGGAGAAATCCGATCAGAAGACGAGACCGTTGGCTGAACTTCGTGTCGAGCTCGGTTTGTGACTACTTGGCGGATAGATACCGCAGCGGACCTGATCATCATCGCACTGCAGGTTGCGCATCGTTCAACCGTGTACGACGACTGAACCCTCCCGAGCAACCTGTTTCGTTCGCAAAAAACTCTCTGCCCGTGCTCAACGAAGGAGATTTTGAATACTGAGACTATATTGCGCAGCGGGGCGACCCCTCTCAATTGCCCTCCCGTGAGAACTTGGGGAATCTCCCTCAGATGGCAGGGAAGTGCAGGCGGCCAGGAGCGATCAACGCCGGGTACAGGCAGGCCGTCTCCTTACTCTTCGACGAAAACTCGACGCCCCGCAGTTTCTTCCCGTTCTCGCCTAAACGCATCCCTTTACCACGGAAGCAGCGGAACTCGTGTTATCTTCGCTGACGTTCCCGGTGAAACCTCTCCCGCGCGCTCACCGTTCGGGTACCAAACTCGCCAACCCAGCGCGCCCAGGTGACCCGATGATGTCATTCCGTAGAGTTCTTCTGCTTGGCCATTCAGGAGCGCGCCGATAACTTCTGAGACGATCTCTTTATGTGGCGGGATGTCGTCAGCGATACCCACAAAGACAAGAGAGCCAGCCCGAATCCTCACAGTGTCCCCGTCAACGACGACGGTGATGGGTGATCGTCCTCTGTTCGACGTGAGCAGAAAGCTGTCTTTGTGTTCCGACACCTGTATCGAACCACGATCACCCAGCAAGGCTGCCAGCATTGCTGCGATTTCCTCGCGGTCGAAGCTGTCGGTCACAACACCCTCGCAAGCAGAAGAAGCATGGCAAAATCGGAAACACATTGAACTACAAGGTCGCGCGGGTGGGCGCGGTGTTGTGTTCATAACTCCTGCAGTTTCTGGAGTTTCCCTGCCAAGGAGACCGTTTTTCGGTGTTATGTCTCAGGAGATCGGTGGCAGTTTCGGGGCGGTTGGTGGTGACACTTCCACCGCTCGAATTACTGTGTGAATAGAAATGAACCTGTTGATTCCCGTGTCCGTCTCGCGATCACGCAGTGGCCGCCGAGCGCGCCGCGGGGCGCGGTAACGACGTTCTGTGCTGAGCACGAAATCTCGCGCAAGACGTTCTACGAGATCCGCCGACGTGTCGAGATCGACGGGCCCGCGGCGGCGTTGGAGCCCCGCTCACGCCGCCCGAAGAGCAGCCCTGCGGCGATGGCTGAGGAGGTGAAACGGCAGGCGATCGGGGTGCGAGCCGCGCTTGAGCGGTCGGGCCTGGATCATGGCCCGATCAGCGTGCATGACAAAACGCGGACTCTGGGGATGACCCCGGTGCCGTCGACGGCGTCACTGGCTCGGATCTTCCGCGAGGCTGGCGTCGCGCGCTTGGAACCGAAGAAGAAGCCCCGGGCGGCGTTTCGCCGGTTCGTATATCCAGCGCCGAACGCGTGTTGGCAGCTCGACGCGACCGAGTATGTCCTGACCGGAGGACGCAAATGCGTGATCTTCCAGCTCATCGATGACCATTCCCGTTGCGCCGTCGCCTCCCACGTGGCCTGGGGTGAGACGTCCGAGGGGGCAGTCGCGGTCGTCACGAAGGGCATCACCGCGCATGGGGTGCCGCAGCGGCTGCTCAGCGATAACGGGGCCGCCTTGAACCCATCCCGCCGCGGCTATGTTGGGCAACTGGTCGTCTACGTCACCTCGCTCGGCGTTGAGGCAATCACGGGAAAGCCCGACAAACCGACCACGCAGGGCAAGAACGAACGCTTCCACCAAACCCTGTTCCGCTGGCTCGACAAGCAGCCCCTCGCCGAGACGCTCGAGCAACTCCAAGCGCAGGTCGACCAGTTCGACGTCATCTACAACACCGAGCGACCCCACCAGGGCCTGCCTGGCAGGATCACCCCGCAGCAGGCTTGGGATGCGACTCCGAAGGTAGACCCTCCCCGGCCCCGGCCGGCACCCGTGGATCCGGACATCGAGCAACTCGCACTCGTCGACACGCCCCCACAGCACGAGGAGATCCGCATCGCCCACCTGACCCCCGGGCGGGAGCCTGCGGGTTCGCGGCACCGTCTTCCAGATCGGTGGTCAGTTCGCGGGCCAAAACATCTACATCATCCACGAACCCGACACCGTCGCATTCGCCGACGCTGTCGGCACCATCATCCTCGAACACCCCTGGCCAACCACCAGCACCACAATACGTCAGTAAC
>JBOFDJ010000028.1:0-37974 GCA_051646885.1 Rhodoglobus sp. | reverse complement strand
CGGCCTTCAGTTTTGCGCGGATCGTTACCTCGCCACGCTGTCGACCCTGGGGGCCGAGGGCAGTATCCACGTGGTCCCGGTGGGTTTCACCTACGATGCGGGTGTGGCCAGAGTGATTACCAGCGGTGGCTCGCGCAAGGTCTTCAACGCCAGGCGCGGTGGTGTCGCAACCCTCAGCCAGGTCGATGGCGCTCGCTGGCTCAGCTTGAGTGGCACTGTGCGCATCGCGGATGATGCCGAAACAGTTGCTGACGCTGTGCAGCGTTACACTGAGCGATACCGCAGCCCCAGAGCGAACCCGTTACGAGTGGCGATGATCATCACGATCAACCGAGTCATGGGGTCAAGCGTGATGAAGACTGAGCGTCATGGCGGTGATGAGGCCGGGGTCATCTAGAGTAGACACCGGCGAAGGGGAGTATCCCACCTCGTTGAGCTCGTCACTACGATTCGCGCCGATGCGACTCCGGGCCAACGGCATCCACACCGCAGCGCGGGTGCGGGAGAGACTTTCGGCCCGATCCGCACCTATCTTCCTGAAATGGATCTCCATGGAAACCGCTCTGCCCCTCTGGTTTGAGGTCACCTCGTTTGTTGTGTTAATGCTGATCTTGGTCGCCGATCTGGTTCTAGCCTACGCTCGCCCGCATGTGCCCTCTACCCGGGAGTCTGCCCTGTGGGTCAGTCTTTATGTTGTCCTCGCGGTAATTTTCGCGGTGTTCATGCTGGTGCTAGGTGGACCTGATCAGGCTGCACAGTTCATCGCCGGCTGGGTGACGGAATACAGCCTCAGTATCGATAATCTTTTTGTTTTTGTGATCATCATGACTAAATTTGCGGTGCCCAGAAAATATCAGCAAGAGGTGTTGATGGTGGGCATTCTTATCGCACTCGTCTTGCGGGGAATTTTTATCCTGCTCGGTGCCCAACTCATCGAGAGTTTCAGCTTCATCTTCTACATTTTCGGTCTGTTTCTGGTGTACACGGCGATCAGGCAGGCCTTCGAGAATCACGACAACATGGAGCAAACAGAGAACGCTGTGATCCGGTTGCTGCGTCGACGCTTTGCTATATCGGATGTCTACAACGGCGCAAAACTGCATGCCATTGTGGACGGCAAGAAGGTGCTGACCCCGATCCTTGTGGTCTTCGTGGCGCTCGGTATCACCGACCTGGTGTTCGCGATCGACTCGATTCCCGCCATCTTTGGTATCACCACCGATCCCTTTATTGTCTTCACGGCCAATGTTTTTGCTCTGATGGGCTTGCGGCAGCTGTACTTCTTACTGGGCGATCTCATCGACAAGCTGGAGTACCTGCACTTCGGTATCGCGTTCATCCTCGGCTTCATCGGGGTGAAACTGTTCTTCCATGCCCTGCATGTCAATGAGTTGCCCTTCATCAACGGTGGGGAGCATGTGAAGTGGGCCCCCGAAATTTCGACCTGGACCTCGCTCGCTGTGATTCTGGCGGCGATGACGATTTCTGTGGTGGCCAGCCTGATCAAAATCAGAATCGACAATAAAGAACACGCAGTTGATCGGCACGATGGGTAGTGCTGCCCATAGCATCTGCTTCCGGGATGCTGTGATCGCTTGGTAGCGTGTGCTCACGCTGAATCCGCTACGGGATGATGATCGAGCGAGAGTGAACCGCATGTCACGAGAGGTGAGCCACCAGTGTGAGTTTCTCGGGGTCACCGTGCGTTTTCGTTTCTCCGGGTTCTCGGATCGTGGTGCCGTGCGACGCATTAACGAAGATAGCTTCCTCATCGCTGCCCCGGTTTTTGTTGTCGCAGACGGTATGGGCGGTCATGACTTCGGTGATCGCGCGAGTCGGGAGGCCATCGCCGCTTTTGCGGATGCGGTGACGGATGATGCTCCGACCCAGGTGCCGACAGTGCTGGAGGCTATTCGCGCGGCCAATGATCGCGTTGTGCAACTTTCGTCGCAAAGCAACGGTGACACTATTGCGGGAACCACCCTCAGCGGCCTTGCTTTCGTTACCGGTGATTCGAGTGGAAACTATCATTGGATGGCATTCAATATCGGTGATTCTCGTTCCTATCGTTGGGACGGTCGGTCGCTCACGCAGATTAGTGTCGACCATTCGGTGGTGCAAGAGTTAGTAGATTCGGGTCAGTTGACGGTGCGGCAGGCTGAGCGGCATCCCAATCGTCATATTGTCACCCGTGCTTTGGGGGCTGCACCTGTTGTCGATGCCGACGTGTGGCTGTTTCCCGCGCATGACCGGCAGCGGTTCTTGCTGTGCTCCGATGGTCTGAGCAAGGAGCTCGATGATGAAGAGATTGCTCGTATCATCGTGTTTCATGATGCAGAGCAGCTTCGTAATACCGACACTGTGCCCATGTCGTTGGCGCAACGACTGGTGAATGCAGCGGTGTCCGCCGGGGGTTCGGATAACGTCACTGTTGTTATCGTTGAGTCAGAGTTGGTGGGTGCGAATGCGCTTCACTCTGATGACGATACGCTCGAACGAGGTGCCCTTTTAGGGCACCTCGAAGAAACTAGGCCGAGGGGTTAACCAGATGGCATTGATGGTCCGATCTGCGGGTGTCGAAGGCTGGCTCGCTTTCGCCTGCGGATCACGGCTTCTGGTGACGCCATCGTCTGATGATTCCTTTGTGGGGTCTGTGTGGTCGGCAATGATCACCCCCGACGGATTTCGGCTCGTTCTTGATCTGCTGACGAACAAAGGTTTGGCAGCAACTCCGCCCTTTTTCTTGATGAGTTGGGAGGAGTCCGCACCTCCGCGCATCATTCTGCGAGGTGAAGCGCCACTGATGGTGAAAGATGCTTCGGGCACCCAGCCACTCTCAGGAGAGAAAATTTCCACCTGGGTAGAGCGAACCCTTCCCGGCGCTACGGGTCTGACCTTTGCCGTACCGGGGACTAAAGCGCTGGGAACCGCTGCGCTGCCATTGGAGTCCGGTGTTGCCCTGATCGCTGAGGTCTCCATCGAGATGCCCGCACTGTCTGCTGTGCCGACCGAAACGCCGCTCTCGACACGTGCTCAGGGTCGAAAGGCGCGCGGTGCTGACACCGGTGATATTGATATCGAAGCCACAGTGCGGGAGGCACCAGAGACTGTGGTTCCTGGTGGTTCTGGGGTGCGCGCTAGGGTTCTGGGCGATGATGCTCCTCGACCTGAGACCGCTACTGATGCCGAAGGGTACGACCATCTTTTTGGCGACACGATGTATCGTTCGGTCGCTCAGGCTGCCGTGCGCGATCCTGAGGCTGTTAGCACCGAATCTTCTGATGGAGGGGCTCATGACGACATACTGCACGACGGTCAGACTGTGCTCAGTTCAGAAGTGTCGAAGGCTCGTGGTCGGCGTCGCCCCAAGACCGCACGACCGGTCGCGGCACCCGAAGCTCCGACCCAGCACCTTGTTTTGGTGGTCTCAACCACCAAGGCACGGGAACCCCTGAGTCAGGTGGTCTTAGTCGGCCGCAGTCCGAGTGCCAGCAAAGTTTCGGGCTCGGTGGTTCCCCGGTTATTGAGTGTGGGAACTGTCGACCAAGACATCTCACGCAACCATGTGCAGGTGGCTGTAGAGGGCGGCACCGTGGTGGTGACTGATTTGCACTCGCGCAACGGAACCTTGATCGCTCTGCCCGGTAAATCCGCCCAGAAGCTTCGTGCGGGCGAGCCGACCTCGGTCATTATCGGCACTGTTATTGACCTCGGTAGTGGCATCACTCTCACCGTGGAGGACGACGCGTGAGGCGGTCGCCTTCTGCCCCTCCCGAGCTGCCTGGCTACACCTTTGTGAAGCTTCTGGGTTCGGGTGGGTTTTCTGATGTATTTCTTTACGATCAGCATCTACCCCGGCGTCGTGTTGCCGTCAAAGTGCTGCTGACTGACGACATCACCGATGCCAGTCGCGCCGCTTTGGTTGCTGAGGCTAACCTGATGGCCCAGCTCAGCGCGCATCCTTATATTGTGACCATCTACCAGGCCGATGTTGCCGCCGATGACCGTCCGTATTTTGTGATGGAGTACTGTTCAGGAGCAAGTCTGGCCGAGCGGTATAAGCGTGAGATTTTTGCGGTAGAAGATGCCCTGCGCACCGGGGTGCGGTTATCGAGTGCCGTGGCGACAGCGCATGCCGCAGGAATTCTGCACCGTGACATTAAGCCGGCGAATGTGCTGAGCAACGATTATGGCTGGCCCGCGCTAACCGACTTCGGTATTTCGTCGGCGCTGGAAGATGAGCTGCCGATGCACACGGCGATGATCACCGGGGCGCAGGCTGATGCGGCAGAGGGCACTATGGCTTCGGTCGGGATGAGTGTTCCCTGGTCGCCACCTGAGATGTTTGAGGATGATCCCCAACCCGATGTGCACAGCGATGTCTTTTCGCTTGCCGCGACCATCCATACGATCCTCGCCGGTCGCTCACCGTTCGAGGTACCGGGACGCCCCAACAGCACGCTTGATCTGATTGGCCGTATTGAGCGTGGGGCGATTACTCCCATGGGGCGGGATGATGTTCCCCGATCACTGCTCGCCGTTTTGGCTAAAGGAATGGCAAGTGCTCGCCGTGACCGGTTTACCACGGCGGTAGATTTCGCGCGCGCCTTGCAGCGTGTCGAGCTTGAGCTTGGCTATTCTCCCACGCCCATTGATGTTCCGAATCTGCTCGTCGCAGCCCCGATCCGGGGGGCGGAAGGGGAGGACGATAACGAGACCAAAGTGCGCACCGTGGCAACGATTGATGCGCAGCCGATCACCTCCACCTCTTCCGCCGCTACCTCCTCTGCTGCCAGCTCGCCTCAGGAGAACATCGCAGCGGCGTCGACCGTAGTGCGCGGTGCACAGAGTGTGGATGCGCAGCCCGCTCGGGGGGCGGCAACCGAGTTCTCCTCGGAGACCGTGCTGCGACCCCGAGGCTCGGCAGCGTCGTCACCCGAACCTCAGCCTGCCCCCGCTGCGCCGCCACAGCGCTCCCGGCGTCGCTCGATATTTTGGTGGGTGGTCGTGGTGGCAGCGTCCGTGCTGGCCGTGGTTGTGGCGCTTGCCCTGATCTTTGTCGGTGCACCTGCCCCGGGTGATCGAGGCGGCCCACCAGCAACCCGCAGTGCCCCACCGGTTCTTATCGACAGCGTCCCGACCCCTCAGCTTGCCGCGGCACCCGTCGTCGAGGGGTCGACCATCACCTTCATGTTCACCAACCCGAGTCCGAAAGAGGGGGACCTCTTTACTTGGAGAATCAGCAATCGCACCACGGACGAACCGGTGCGTAAGGCCGACGGTAATTCTGTTATCGTCACAGATTACGTTCCTGGCTCGACAGTCTGTGTCGAGGTCACCATCGTTCGTGCCGGAAAACTTTCGGCGAACCCCTACGAAAGCTGTTACCCGGCATGAGTTCTCATTCCTCTCCTCCATTATCGATTGCGCCACTCAAGGTCGAGTTCTGTGGCGAGTGGTACGAGGTCGCGCACCCTCATGACTTTCATATTGGGCGAGATTCTGATCTCGTCATTGACGATAATCCGTACCTACATCGTCGCTTCCTGCGTATCTATGACGATTTCGGAATGTGGTGGTTGGCGAATGTGGGTACTCTGCTTTCGGCTACCGTGACGGATGCCTCCGGGCAGGTTCAGGCCTGGCTTGCGCCCGGTGCCCGACTCCCGATCGTCTTTCCTCAGATGCAGGTTTTTTTCAGCGCGGGATCAACAACCTACGAGCTCAGCCTCCATTCAGCGGATGACTATTTCACCACCTCCACGGTGATGGGCGGTGGCGGTGGTGAAACAACCATGGCTCCGGTTGCTCTGACCAGCACGCAACGACTGCTTATTGTCGCGCTGGCCGAGCAAGTGCTGAAGCAGGATGCCCCTGGCCGTGGCGAAATCCCCACCTCTGCGCAGGCTGCTGCTCGTTTGCACTGGTCGATGACAACCTTTAACCGCAAGCTCGATAACGTCTGCGAGAAGCTCGATAAAACCGGTGTTCAGGGCCTGCGCGGCGGTAAAGGTAATCTCGCGACCCACCGTCGCCTTCGACTGGTTGAGTACGCGGTTGCCACCCATCTGGTGGGCCGAGAAGATCTTTTCCTGCTTGACCGCAATGATCGTGAGCACGCCCCCTGATCTTCCCTGCGATGGGCAGTCCTCCCCATACAGAGGGTGCAGACTGTGCTAGGAGGGCGTGGTAGATTTCAAACAGCATCCTCAGCCCGATGAGGGGCGGGCCTGAGGCCTATTAACGCGGGAGATGTTGTGAACGCGCTAACTAAGTGGGTCGCCGCCCGTAAGACGACCGCATCAGCATTGGTGATTGCCATCATCGCCGGTGTTCCCTTGACCATAGCTGCCCTGCATCCAGGATTTCCTCTTTCTGATGTCAACCTCACCTCACGTGATGTGTGGGTTACCAATGGCCAACAGCTTCTTGGTGGTCGGCTGAATCGTCAGATCGACGAGCTCAACGGCTCAGTTGCCGCTTCCAGCGCTAATTTCGATGTCATGCAGGATGGCGACACCCTGTTTATGCATGATCCTGATTCCCGCCGTCTTGAGTCTGTCAACCCTGCCTCCACTGAGGTCAGTTCCGCTATTGACGTGCCAGCCAATGCTGAGATCGCCTACGGCGGCACTGTGATTGCGATCCTTGATCCAAAAGGAAAGCTTTGGGGCATTCCCTCGGTGGGTGACCTGCAATTCAATTATGTTTCTGAGCCGCCCATGGTCGATCTTGGCAAGGGCTCTCATGTTGCGGTTACGCGCGACGGCGAGATCATTGCGGTGTCGGTCACCAAAAAGAAGCTCTATCGTATTTCCAAACTTTCTGCTCAACCGATCATCACCGATCTGCCCGCGCTGGGTGAGTTTCAGCTAGCGGCGGTGGGCGATCAGGCCGTGGTTTTTGACCAGTCCACTAATGAGATCGTCACCGAAGATGGCTCCAAGCACAGCATCGGAGACCAGCAGGGTCTGAAGCTTCAGCAGACCGGCCCTGAGTCACCGTTTGCTATCGTGGCGACAGCCGATTCTTTGGTTCGTATTGATCTGGATTCTGGTTCGACCCAAAGAGAGAACGCGGGTTTCGATAGCACCAGTAGTGAGCTGCAGACCGTGGCAACCCCGGTCAACCAAGACGGTTGTGCCCATGGTGCCTGGGGCTCACAACAACGCTACCTGCTCTTCTGCGAGCGACGGGATCCAGCGCCGCAAGATATCGCTGAACCGACCCAGGGCAGCAGACTTGAATTCCGAGTCAATCGCAGCATCATTGCCCTCAACGATCTGAGCAATGGCAATGTCTGGTTACCGAACGAGAATATGCGTCTGGTCAATAACTGGGATGATGTTATCCCTCCTGTTGAAGAAGAATCGGAGGAGGTGGGCGAAGAGAAATCCTCCATCCAGTCCTTTGAGGATGCTCTTGCCGAGCGTACAGAAACCAACCGACCCCCCACCGCGAAAGACGACAAATTTGGTGTGCGACCGGGGCGGACCACAATTTTTTCGGTACTCGATAATGACTCCGACCCCGATGGCGATGTGCTTATCATCTCTGGCTACGATTCCATCGCCGAGACCACCGGTCGTCTGGATCTCATTGATGGTGGCCGTGCGCTGCAGTTCACCCCGGTCGAGGATTTCATCGGAACCGTTGCTCTTAAGTACACCGTCGATGATGGCCGTGGTGGTACCTCCTCGGCCAGTGTTGCTGCTCGTGTTGTTCCGCGTGAACTCAGTGAACCCGCCTATTCGGTGAGGCTACCGGGGGTTTCCGTTGAGGCCAACCGAACAATCTCCTACAACGTGCTTGCTGACTGGCGTGACCCTGACGGTGATGACCTGTACCTCATTGCGGCGAAACCCACCTCCGCTGACCTGGTTCGCTTTACCCCGGATGGTTTCATCACCTTCACCCACCAAACTTCGGAGATCGGTAAAAAAGAAGTGCAGTTTCAGGTGAGTGACGGTAACGGTCCTCCCGCGGAAGGTACCCTCACCGTGACCGTTGAACCCGCCGGCTCGCTGAATCCTGTGGGCATCCCCGATTTTGCCACGGCTTTCGTCAACGAGACCGTCGTGGTTGAGCCGCTGAAGAACGATCTTTCCCCTTCGGGTGCGCAGCTGACTGTGGTGGGGCTTGATCAAGCCGAGGGCGGGGCCGTGGCCTCCCTGAGTTCTGATCGTGGTCAGATCACCTTTTCTTCGTCGAGCCCAGGTGTTTTCTATATGAAATACACCCTCCAGGCTGGCGCAAATACCAGTGTGGGCATTGTTCGTATCGATGTTAGTGAGCCACCGGAAGAAGAGAACCTCCCTCCGGTGGCGGTAAAAGACACCGCCTATGTGCGCGGTGAGGAGCCCACAACCGTTTCGGTGCTCTCCAACGATGTCAGTCCCGCCGGAAAGATTATGGCGGTTCAGTCCATTTCGGTTCCATCAGATGTTCTGAGTAAGGGCCTCGTGGTCGAATTGCTCGAATCTACTCTGATCCGCATCACCGCGCCCTCGGCGCTGACCGAGCAAGTCGGCTTTACCTACACGATTTCTGATGGCTTCTCTACTGCGACCGCGGGGGTATCCATCGTTCCCGTTCCCGCATTGACTAAACACCAGCCTCCAGTGGCAGCCAATGATGCCGCCACGGTGAGAGCGGGAGACATCATTACGGTCGATGTGCTCGCCAACGACTTTCATCCCGACGACTCGACCATGTCTCTTGATAACAAGCTCATTACGCCACCCACTGATGGCCTTGCGTTTATTTCTCAAGACACCCTGCGGTTTCAGGCACCGACCACAGCGGGAGAATATCGAGTTGATTACCGGGTACTCGATTCTTTCGGTGAGACAGCAGAGGCAACCGCCGTCTTTACCGTCACTCCGGTCGCCGAAGACAGTAACCGCGATCCTGTTCCGGATCCGCTCGTGGGTCGGGTGTTGGCCGGTGGCTCTATCCGCATTGATATTCCCTTGAATCGCATTGATCCCGATGGAGACTCGACGCAACTGTTGAACTTCCCGCGCAACCCGACCCTGGGTTCGCTTGCTGAGGTGGGCAACGATTATTTCGTCTACAACGCTTCCGAAGCTGCGGTGGGAACAGACGAGTTTAGTTACCGGGTTTATGACTCCTTTGGGGCGAGCGGTGAGGCGAGCATCAAAATCGCAGTCATCCCGCAGCCGACCCAACTGCAACCGCCGAATGCCGCACCGGACAGTGTCGCGGTACGCCCAGGCCGTATTGCCCAAATTGATCTGATGGCCAATGATTCAGATCCGCAGGGCTCACCCATCAAGGTATCTAAGAAGCTGGTCGATGTTCCCGAGGGCATTCGAGCCAAGGTGGTCGATGGGCAGTACCTGGTGTTGACCGCTCCCGAGACCGAGCAATCATTTTCGCTGCGCTACGAACTCACCAATGATCGTGGCGGTAAGGCCATGAGTTATGTCTTAGTGACGGTGACTCCGGATGCCCCGCTCATTCCTCCCTCGGCAGATGACCTCCCCATCCTGCCCGAAGACATCGCGGGCAAGAGGTCAATCACGGTGAACGTTTTTGACGGTTACGCCTTCAATCCTTCGGGGAAAACCGAAGATCTTGTGGTGTCGCTCGAGGGCCCCAATGCCCGGGCTGCTGAACTTGGTGAACGCAAGGGCCGGATCTCGGTGACTCCTGGGCCCACCCGTCAGGCGATTGCTTATCGCGTGACCAACACAAAAGACAAGCTGAGCGCGATGGCGTTCATTCTGGTGCCCGCTGCGGTCGATGAGGATTTCGCCAACCCGCCCATCATCGACCCCGCGCTGCCGACACAATATGTCAGCATGAACGAAACTCGCCAGTGGAAACTCTCGGATATCGTTGAAGTCCCCTCGGGTCGTGACGCGCATATCTACGACAAGTCCAGCGTCAGCGCAATCCGTGGCAATGGAACCTCAAGCTTTGTCGATCAGGGCACGATTACTTTCACCCCAGAGCTCGACTACCGCGGCCCGGCATCGGTCACCTTTACCGTCTCCGATGGTGACTCCAAAGGCGATCCCCAAGGCATCGCGGCTACCCTGACCTTGCCCATTATCGTGGGCGACCCTGAGTTCAGGGACACTGCCCCGGTCTTCACGACTCCGAACGTTCAGGTCGAGGTGGGGGAGACCGCCACCATCGACCTGCGGCAGTCAACCGGTCACCCCAACCCTCAGATTCTTCAGCAGGTGACCTACACAGGCGTCTCACCATCGGCGGCGGCACTGACCGCTAACCTCAATGGCTCGCAGCTAGCCCTGAGCGTGCCGAGGGATGCCAGAAAAGGTGCGACATACTCCGTTGCTGTGACTGTTCGCTGGGACAAGTTCACGATACAGGGAACCGTTAATGTCACGGTTGTGGGCTCAACCAGGCCGTTGCCTGTTGCGGTGAGCGACACCTATGAATCGAAACGTCCGGTTGGTGTTTTCACCATGAACCCACTGGCCAATGACTCCAATCCTTACCAAACCACCGGTGAGGAACTTAAGATTATTGATGCCAAGATCACCAATGTTGGCACTGTTGCTTCGATCAAATTCACCGGAAACCAGATCAAGGTCACTCCAAATTCGAGCCCACCCTACATGGTGATCGAGATTGTTTACACCGTAGAAGATGCCACAAAAGACAAAGACAGGCGGGCCAACGGCACCATTACCTTCACGGTGACCGACGTGCCCGATGCGGTGCAAAAACCGAGCCGGGATGGCGGATCCGCTGTCGGTGGTGATCGCTCGGCGACCATTAGGTTCGGCGCTCCGGGAAGCAATGGAAAAGACATCACCGCCTACGATGTGCGCAATGTTCAGAGCTCCGCGGTCACCAAGGGCTGCACGGCGGGCCAAGCCTGCACCCTGGACGGTTTGAGCAATGGAACTCCCTATACATTCCAGGTGAGAGCTATCAACGAGAACGGTCTTGGGCCGTGGTCTGCCGCCAGTGACCCGATCACGCCATATGGAACCCCAGCGAGACCGGATCCAGCGATCACGGTAGTAGACGAGTGGGCACCAGATGGCGTTCTTCGTGCCGAGTGGCCTGCGGTGGCGGGCACCGGAGGGACGACCACGTATTTCTGGTCGGTGAGTGGCGGGCCATCGGGCAGCACCACGGGAACCTCGACCGGAAATCAAACGCTGGGTCGTGGTAACTACACCGTTACCGTTTATGCCGTCAACACCGGAGGTAAACGCGGTCCCGATGGGACCTCGGCTCCGGCAACGCTGACCAGACAGGGCGACCCCGAGGCTCCGGTGATCAGGAATTCATCACCGGCCAATGGCACCTATGCCCCCGCACGGGTGAGGTGGGAATGGAGCAATGCCACGGCGAACCCGGGAGGTTCGGCAAATATCAGGTATGAAGTGAGCTACAACGGTGGCGGTTGGGAGAGCGTGGGCACCGATACCAGCTACAGTCTCGGCAATCGCGGTGTGGGAGACCACACACTTCGTGTCCGAGCAACCAATAAAACTGGACCAGGTTCCCCCAGTGCACCCGAAACCGTTCGTCTTGACCAGGAGCCCACCCCGGCCACTGCATCACTCTGTGTCAATCGTGGCGGGGGAACGGCGCCCGGCTCCGATATGTTCGGTATTCGGTGGAGTGGGCAGAGTGGTGGTGGCCACACCATGAGAGTTGGTAGCCCCGGTGGTAGCTTCACTGAGGTCTCCAATGGAAACGGGCCGCGTGGTCAGGTGATGACCCTGAACTGGGCCTACTCGAGAACCCCCACTGACAATAATGTTCGATACTGGGCGATCTTCGATGGCACGGCATATCCCGATCAGCGGATGGCGGATATCCCTAACTGCTAGTCCATGAATGTGTGTGGGTTCCCAGCCCGGCTGTTGAACTTTTCTCTTGTACCTTTTGCGTCTTCGAAATCAGTTGTAGAATTACTCCGAAACTCATCGAGAGTTTTTGCCGTAACCCGTTTATCTCACTATTGCCCTGTAGTTGAGACTGTTGCTCTATTAGTTATCGCCTGCGAAATTCGTTGTAATCGAGTTGGTGATAGTTGATCGGGCACTACCCCAGTGCTTTTGGGCAGTGTCAGGTGGTAACCGCTCGTTGAGGTTGTGCCAACTTCCCCCACTTATCTGAGAGAAGAAGAACAGTGCCAGTAACCCAGGAGCAGGCGACCTGGTTCGCCGATGCGTTCCAGAAACTCATCGCCAATGTCGATAAGGCGATCATGGGCAAAGATCACGTGATCCGGCTTGTCATCACGGCATTGATCTCTGACGGTCATGTTCTCCTGGAAGATTACCCCGGTACCGGGAAAACAGTGCTGGCCAAAGCGCTAGCCAACACGCTCGATGGAACGACCAGTCGCATCCAGTTCACGCCAGATCTCTTGCCCTCCGATGTGACCGGGGTTCAGATCTACCATCAGGATAAAGGAAGGTTCGAGTTTCACCCCGGACCGATTTTCGCCTCTATTGTGCTAGCCGATGAAATCAACCGCGCAAGCCCTAAGACTCAGAGTGCCTTGCTCGAGGTGATGGAAGAGGGGATCGTGACTATTGATGGCGAGAGTCATCCGGTGGGTGCACCGTTTCTGGTCATAGCAACCCAGAACCCCATCGAGCAGGCGGGAACCTATAAACTCCCGGAGGCTCAGCTTGACCGGTTTCTGATTAAGACGAGTCTGGGTTACCCCGATGCGAAAACCGCGGTGGCCCTGCTGATGGATCCTGCGAGCCGCGCGCGAGCATCTCTGGTCGCACCAATTATTAAGGCCGAGTCTATTGTCGCCATGGCGAGTCTTGCCTCTGAGGTTTTTGTCGATAAGTCGGTAATGGGCTACATCAGCGATATTGTCGAGGCGACCCGCGCTCATCGCGATGTCACGCTCGGTGTCAGTATGCGTGGCGCTATGGCTCTCGCGCGCGCAATCAGAACCTGGGCTATTGGACAAGGGCGGACGTATTCGACCCCAGACGATGTTCGTGACCTGGCTTCAGTTGTGCTTGCCCATCGGCTAATACTTGACCCTGAGTCTGAGTTTGCCGGGGTTCGGGCCAGCGACATCATTGATCGCATTGTTCTCGATATCGAGCCTCCCGCCTACCGCGCGGCCTGATGTGGGTGTCTCCCTGATGTCGACTGCTGCGCGTATCCGCCGCCTTCCGGCATCGCTCGCCGTGCTGCTCCGCGGAGCAGCACGTGCACTTCATCCGATCACTTTACGCGTTGTGCCACGTCTGCGAGGATTCTGGAACGTGCTGTGGGTAGCGCTGCGGTGCATCACGGCGGTCGGATGGCTGGTCATTCTTGTGGCTCTTGTCTCACTTGCCCTGAGCTTTATTTTCGGCTGGCAAGAGTTCACTTATCTTGGAACCCTGCTACTCGCCGCTCTCGCCATCTGTTCGTTGTTTCTGTTTGGGCGGGCATCGTACGGGGTGATCGTAGAGCTCAACCCCCGGCGCGTGGTCGTCGGTGATCGCGCGCTTGGCCGCATGCTCATCACCAATTCGGGTGCACGCAAACTGCTCCCCACTCGAATGGAGCTGCCTGTCGGTGCTGGTGTTGCGGAGTTTCAACTACCTGCCATGGTGCCCCGGCAGGAGGTTGAAGAACTGTTCGCCGTTCCCACTCATCGACGTGCTGTGATCGTCGCGGGGCCGGCCGAATCGGTGCGAGGTGATCACATCGGACTATTGCGTCGTGCTCAGAAATGGGCCGATGCTACGGATCTTTTTGTGCACCCGGAGACCGTCCAGCTTGTGCCATCGGTCGCGGGTCTGGTGCGTGATCTTGAAGGCCAGGTCTCTCAGAAGGTCACCAATAACGACATTGCCTTTCATGCGCTGCGGCCTTACGTTCCCGGTGATGATCGTCGCAATGTCCACTGGCGTACCTCGGCGCGCATAGGTCAGTTGATGGTGCGGCAGTTTGACGAGACCCGCCGTTCTCAGCTCACCATGATCCACGCTACGCAGCGTGATCTTTATGCCTCAGATGACGAGTTCGAGCTGGCGATCTCGATTACCGCATCCATTGCAGCTCAGGTTATTCGTGAAGGCACCCAGATGAATCTTGTCAGCGAGATCGGTGTCTGGAAGACCCGTTCTGTGGTGTCAATGTTGGATGACTCGTGTCGTATCGAGCCGGTAGTGGGGCT
Organism: Rhodoglobus sp.; assembly: GCA_051646885.1. Taxonomy (GTDB): domain Bacteria; phylum Actinomycetota; class Actinomycetes; order Actinomycetales; family Microbacteriaceae; genus Rhodoglobus. The sequence goes on along the minus strand of JBOFDJ010000028.1, from coordinate 23,816 downwards.
ATTTCCGAGCATCCGTGATTTCACTCGTGAGCGTACCCAACGCCTCCCTGCTCCTAGCGTCGTTGTTATCGTCGGCGGGTCTCAGATGACGACCGCTGACTTCCGCAGCGTTCAGATGCTGTTCGGCTCAGATACCACGAAGGTCGCGTTCCAGGTCGAGTTGGGCGCGCAGCCGAAACGTGGCGCGGTCGCGGGTCTGACCATGATCACCGTGGGTGACCTCAGTGAGCTTCCCGGCCTGGTGCGAGGTATGAACTCGTGACCGAGACGACAACTATTGGCACCACTGCTGAGCAGAAGAGGCAGACTGGGTGGGGAATTCGTCGTGTGACCGGTCGAACCTGGGTTGATGTTGCGGTGTTGTTAACACTCAGCACTCTCGGCATTATTGGCTTCGAACCCTCATTCGGCGGGTACGGTTTTCTGCTTGCAGGCCTCGGCGGGCTGGTGCTGGGCGCTGCTACGGGAATCCTCACCTCCATGTTCAGGCTAGGTGCACTGGCAACAGTCCTGGTGGCAGTCATTGCCTATTTTGTGCTGGGTACACCTTTCGCGGTGCCGTCACAGGCGTTGTTCTTCATCGGGCCGAGCCTGCAGTCACTCGCGAGCCTGGCGCAGGGCACGGTGTTCGGCTGGGCAGACATCGTGACGTTGAGCACTCCGGTGGGTGCACCGCAGTACATTGCGGTTGTTCCCTATTTCGCGACCTGGTTGGTTGCCCTCATCTCCACTACCCTGGCGACTCGATGGCTTTCGTCACGACCACGCACTGCCTGGCGGTTTGGTGTGGCGTTGTTAGCTCCGGTTGCGCTGTATCTGACCGGAATTCTGATAGGAACAGATGAGCCGCATCAGGCTGGAATCCGAGGGATTTCCTTTGGTGTTTTGGCTCTTCTCTGGCTCGGCTGGTTTCGGCCCGCCCACTCGGTTGCGCAGGCCGGAGTCGCGAAACTACGCAAGCGAAAAATGATGGGGACGGCGGTGATCGTGACGGGCTCTGTGTTACTCGGGGGTGTTACCGGATTGTGGGCGGCACCGCCCAATGACCAGCGTTTCGTGTTGCGCGACGAGATCACCCCACCCTTTGATCCTTTGGATTACCCCAGCCCACTGTCGGGCTTTCGCCACTACACCAAGCAGGTCACTGACGATGTGCTATTTACGGTGTCGGGTCTTCAGGTTGGTGACAAAATTCGCCTTGCCACTCTCGATACCTTTACGGGAAAACTCTGGAACGTGACCGGTCCGGAGTCGACAACCTCGGGTTCGGGATCATTTGAACTGGTGGGTCGCCGGCTGCCTGCTCAGAAATTTTTGAGCTCGGAATCGCGATCAAACGTGACTTTTACCATTCAGAATTATGAGGATGTCTGGATTCCGAGTATTGGCTATGCTACTGATCTTCGCTTTACGGCGGGCGAGGCAGCGGTATCAAGCGATAACTTCCGTTACAATTCTTCGACCGGAACGGGTATTCTCACCAGTGGTCTGAACAAGGGTGATTCCTACACCATCGATGCTGAGCAGCAAGAAGTGATTAGTTCGGGGGAACTGGCCAAGGCGAAGATCGCCGTCGTCGACTTGCCTTCCAGCGAGGGTTCGCCCGATATCGTTACAGTCCGGGCGCAAGAATACATAGGCACCGCGACCACACCGGGCGCGCAGCTTGAGGAGATCAGACTTGCCCTTGTCAATGAGGGCTTTCTCAGTCACGGGCGTGCATCAGATGCCGCCCCTTCGCGTGCCGGTCATGGTGCTGACCGCATTACCGAACTCTTCGAGCGCAATCAGATGATCGGTGACCAGGAGCAATACGCTTCCGCCTATGCACTGATGGCTCGCAGTCTCGGCTACCCGGCTCGGGTCGTTATGGGCTTCGCACCTGAGATTCTCGAGGGCCAGGGCAGCGTTCCGGTGACCGGTGATGATGTGACCGTGTGGGTTGAGGTTGCCTTTGCTGATCTGGGATGGATCGCCTTTGACCCCACTCCTCAGGAGACAGACATCCCACAGGATCAGGTACCGAAGCCACAGAGCGAGCCCCAACCTCAGGTGCGCCAGCCGCCGCGCGCCGATAAAGATGACGAAGATCTGCTCTCGCCAGTCGAGCTTGAGAAAACTGAAGATGATAAGGATTCTTTTGAATTCATCATCCCGACGTGGGTATGGGTTGTGGGGCTGAGTGTGTTCATTCCGGCGGCGTTGTTCGTGATTCCGCTATTAATCATTGGCTGGATTAAGGCGCGGCGGGCGTACGCGCGCCGACGACGAGGTTCGACCCCTGATCGGGCGGCGGGTGCCTGGCGAGAGCTCACCGACCAGTATTCTGAACTCGGTTATACAGTGCCACCAACAATGACACGGATTGTCGTGGCCGACCGTTTGGAAAGTCAGGTGCAGTCCAGCGAACCGTTACGACTGAGGAGTCTCGCTGCGATGACCGATGACGCCGTGTTCTCGGGCCGTGACATCGATGAGGCCAGCTCTGAGGTGCTGTGGACGGAGGCGATGGCCTCAGTCGAGCTAGCGCGAGCTACCCTCGGTCGTGGGCGGCTTCTTCTGAGCCGGTTTCGTATCCGTGCTTTCCGTGATGGGGTATCCCGTGCGAGGCCATTACCGCGAAAGTCCAGTAAAGACTCATGAAACTCAAACTCACCCTGCAACGCTCTTCAGGACCAGATGCCGATATCGTTGTCACCACTGACGCTGCGGCAACCGTGGGAGAGGTCGCTGGCGCAATAGTAGCCGTCGACCCATTCCGCGCCAAACTCGCAAGAGAAGGTGATGAGGTCTCTGGCCCAGCGCGGCTCAGGATCATCCGTCCGCCAGGTCAGGGTGACACCCTGCTTGAACCCGAGTCGCCCCTTGCTGAAGCCGCTATCGGCTCCGGATCGACAATTTCTATCGTGCCAGCGGGCATAGAAATACCACGATTGACAACCACTCCGGTGGCGGTTCTCCGGGTTGTTTCTGGCCCGGATGCCGGGTCCACCTTCCCTCTGCCGCTCGGAATTAGGTATTTGGGTCGAGACGTATCCGTATCCGATGTGACGCTGAATGACCCTTTGGTGTCGAAACGTCACGCTCGAATTGACGTATTTGCGCAGTCCATTCGTTTAGTTGACCTGAACTCTGCTAATGGTCTTGAGGTCGACGGCGGGCTTGTTACCCGAATTGATCTGGAAAACGGTGCCACGGTTCGGGTGGGTGATTCTGTGCTTCAGGCAGTGATCCAAGCGCCGGTGCGCGCGTCAACTCATCATGACAGTGGTCCGGTTAGTTTCAACAGGTCCCCCCGTGTCGAGACGCGCTACCCCGGCAAAGAATATGCCGGACCCAAGCCGCCGGGCGACCGTGATCCCACTCCATTCCCGTGGCTGGCTCTGGCGATCCCGATTTTGATGGCTGTTGTTTTTGTGTTCGTTATTGGCCGTGGACCCGAAGCTATTATCTTTGTCGCTGCTGCTCCTCTTCTCATGATTGGGACTTGGCTCACCTCCCGTGCGCAACGCAAGCGTAAAGAGAAACTGCAAATCCAGCAGTTCACTGAGCGGGCGGCGTACCTCGACTCCACTCTTGCTGCTGAAGTCGAGGTCGAGCGCCGCATCCGCAAACAGGAGAGTCCCACCACTGCCGAGACCATGGCCGCAGCCAGCGAACGCGGTTCACTGTTGTGGACCAGACGACCCGAGCATTGGCAGTTCTTGAGTCTCCATTTGGGTATGGGCGTTATGCGGTCGCGTAACTCGGTGACAGTCGCCGAGGATGATGCGGCGCAGCCGGTGTTTCTTCAGCGTGCTGAGGCCATCCGTGACCGTTATTGTATGATCACTGATGTCCCCGTCACCGAAAATCTTTTCTTCTCTGGGGCCCTAGGAATCGCGGGAACCCGGGTTGCGGCCGCCGATGTCGCTCGAAGTGCGATTGTGCAGCTCACCGGCTTGCATTCGCCGGCCGAGGTCGTGGTCGCTGCGGTGTTGAGCAACGCGTGGACCCCGGAATTTGAGTGGCTCAAATGGCTCCCGCATACAGCTTCTCCGCATAGTCCGATCAGTGCTGTGCATCTGGCAAACAGTCAGGCAACGGGGGATTCCCTGCTGTCAGCTATTGAAGAGCTCGTCACGGGCCGTACAACGAAAGCGAGCGAGCGGGGCGCGGCACTTCTCGAGTTCTCCGCGTTGGTTGCTGGTGCATCAGCGGGTGATGGTGCCGAGGTCGCGACGCCGCCGCCGTCGGCTACCCCGGCGATCCTGCTGCTGATTTCTGATGATGCCCCCGTCGATCGCGCCAGGCTGGTGCAATTGGCAGAGAGTGCAGCTAACGCTGGCGTCTACCCTATTTGGATTTCAGCAAGCCAAGCCGAGTTGCCCGCTGTCGCCCGCACGTTTGTCGATGTTGGTTCCGACGGTCGCACAGCAACAGTCGGTCTTGTGCGTTTAGGGACTGATGTGACCGATGTGGTCACTGAGCCGGTCACCCGAGATCAGGCCTTGAATTTTGCGAGATCTCTCTCCTCGGTGGTCGATGGCGGCGCGTTGCTGCGTGACGCGAGCGATATTCCGCGGACTGTGTCGCTGCTATCTCTGCTGGGGCTTGATATTGCGACAGATCCTGCGGTGGCAGTTGGTCGCTGGCGCGAAAACGACTCCATTCATGATCGTTCGGGTCGCCCTGTGACGGCCCGCCGTGCGGGCAAATTGCGCGCCCTGGTCGGCCAGTCTGGCGTTGATGCTATGCATCTTGATTTGCGCACGCAGGGCCCCCATGCTCTGGTGGGAGGAACAACAGGCTCAGGAAAGTCAGAGTTTTTGCAGGCCTGGGTGCTGGGGATGGCCGCCGAATACAGCCCCGACCGCGTCACTTTTCTTTTTGTCGACTACAAGGGCGGCTCGGCTTTTGCGGATTGTGTGGCGCTTCCGCATTGCGTGGGGCTGGTGACTGATCTCAGTCCGCATTTGGTGCGCCGTGCACTCACTTCTTTGCATGCAGAATTGCACTATCGGGAACGTCTCTTTAACCGCAAGAAAGCCAAAGACTTGCTGGACCTTGAGAAGCGAGGTGATCCTGAGAGCCCACCGGCGCTCGTTTTAGTCATTGACGAATTTGCGGCATTGGCTAGCGAGGTGCCGGAGTTTGTTGATGGCGTTGTTGATATCGCCCAGCGCGGTCGCTCGCTTGGAATCCACCTCATTATGGCGACGCAGCGTCCAGCCGGCGTCATCCGTGATAACCTGCGCGCCAATACAAATCTGCGTATTGCATTGCGCATGGCAGATGACTCAGACTCTGTCGATGTTGTTGGCGATAAAATTGCGGGGACTTTTGACCCTTCCCTTCCGGGTCGTGCGATTGCTAAGACCGGTCCAGGTAGGCTGACGAGCTTCCAGTCCGCTTACGCTGGCGGCTGGACGAGTGATACTCCCACCGGGACAACAGTGGAGGTCGCTGAGCTTCGTTTTGGGGCAGAGCACATATGGGAAGCTCCCAATCAGAAAATTGAGCTTCCGGGGGCAGGGGAGCAGGGGCCGACCGACCAGACTCGTCTCGTCACAAATTTGACGGCGGCGGCGGTATCGATAGGAATTCCGCCCCCACGACGGCCGTGGCTTGATGAATTAGCCCAAGCGTTTGATCTCACCAAGCTGCGTCAGCGTACAGATACTGAGCTGGTTCTTGGTGTTAGTGACCTTCCTCGACACCAGCGCCAGGAAGAGGCATATTTCCGACCAGATGTTGAGGGGAATATTGTTATTTATGGCGCAGGAGGCACCGGAAAGACGGTGACTCTGCGTTCGATTGCTGCGGCCGCAGGCATCACTCCGCGGGGCGGTCCGATCGACGTTTATGGCCTTGATTTCGGCACCGGCGGCCTCAGAATGCTGGAAACCCTTCCTCATGTGGGTTCCATTGTCAGCGGTGATGATCCCGAGCGGGTGATCCGTCTTCTGCGCATCCTGAAAAGCCTTTTGGATGATCGCGGTCAGCGTTACGCTGCTGTTAACGCGGGTAATATTGTCGACTATAGACGCAATGCTCAGGCTCCCCATGAGCGTCGGATCCTGCTACTCATTGATAATTTTCCTTCTTTCCGTACTGAATTCGAGGTGGGGGCAAGCCGGGCACCGTGGTATAGCTGTTTCCAACAACTCCTTAGTGAGGGCCGCGGTCTTGGCATGCATGTGGCGATGACTGCGGATCGCCCCGGCAGTGTTCCCACGGCGGTGAGTTCCGCATTCCAGCGTCGCGTTGTACACCGACTTGCCGACGATAGCCAATACATGCTGCTCGATATGCCATCGGATGTCCTCTCCCCGACCTCGCCTGCCGGGCGGGCGGTGATCGATGGTGTTGAAACCCAGATCGCAATTGTGGGCGGCAAGTCGAATGTCGCTGACCAGTCGAAAGCGCTGATCGCGCTGGCGGAGGCGATGAGTCGCAACGGTCGCACGTCCACGGAGCCGGTGGGCACCCTAGCGACCGAGTTCGGACCAGAAACTTTGCCCGCAAGTATTGCAGGAATGCCGGTGCTTGGTCTGTCTGACGACACTCTCGCGCCCATGCCCTTTGACCCCGTGGGTACCTTTGTGTTGGCGGGCCCACCCGCGAGTGGTCGCAGCAACGCACTGCTGTGGCTTATTCGTTCTCTCGATAGTGCTCTGCCTCAGATAACCAGGTTCTATTTCGGTCACGCCCGCTCGTCGATCAGCACGATTGCTGGCTGGGAGGCGACGGCGCGTACAGTTGAGGACGCCACCGGGCTTGCGAAAGAACTGATAGCTACCATGGCTGATCCTGACCAGAAGGGCAAGATCGTGGTGGTTATCGAGCAGATCGGCGACTTCCTCAGTTCTGCGGCCGATTCTTCTCTCGTCGAGCTGATCAAGGCAGTCAAACGCAGCGACCATTTTCTGATTGCCGACTCGGAATCCAGCGGCTGGGGCTCTTCTTGGCCGCTCTTAGCCGAGGTCAAAAGCGGTCGTACCGGCCTGCTCCTTCAACCAGAAACGATAGAGGGCGACACTATTCTCAAAACAAGCTTGCCGCGGATTACTCGCAGTGATTTCCCTCCCGGTCGCGGCTATTTCATTGCCCGAGGAAAGACAAGCCGAGTTCAGCTTCCGCTGGTTCGGCAATGAGAATGGGGACAGCTACCCATCGACCGATGATTTCTCACTCATTAGAGTGAGACTAACTAGCCCGCTCCCGTAGCGGGGAACCCACAATAAGGAGCACATAATGGCTAACCTCAACGTCACCTACGATGATCTCCGCGATGTCGCTGGTCGCCTCAAGAACGGTCAGGCCGAGTTGCAGCAGAAGCTGACCGAGCTCAGCGCCCTGGTCACTAACCTCACCTCGAGCGGCTTCCAGGCTGAGCAGTCTTCCGTCGCCTACCGCGATTCTTTCGAGAAGTTCACTACCGGAACCTCGAGCGCTATCGATGGCCTCGAAGGTCTTTCAAGCTTCCTCATTTCTGCTGCAGATGCTCTGCAGCAGACCGACGAGGGTCTTGCGAGCGCAATCCGCGGCTAGTGATCATAGGCCGACTCCGCGAGGTTCGGAGTCGGCCTTCACTGGCATAATCACATTTTCACCACAGAAGGGACCGAGTTGTGGCGAGCGGCGGACTACTCAAAGTTGATTACGACAATCTTTCCCTACTGAGCAACACACTCACAGAGTGTGTTGAGTTCATGAGCGATGACAAAAATGCCACGTCGCTACTGGCTGATGCCGTTGGCGATGCCCGATTGGCTCATAAGCTCAATGAATTCACCGACTCGTGGTCGATTCATCGTAAAAAAATTGCGCAAGATCTTGAATCTTTGCGTGTCAATGTCGACGAGGTGGCAACTCAGTTCGAGACAGTTGATTCCGAACTTGCCGCTGGCTTGGAGGGCTGATCACTATGAGTCTTGCACAGTTTGAGGATCCCGTACCGCCCGCCCTAGATGGTGATCCGGATGCGGTGGGAGCCAAGGCAGCGATGTTCACCAAAACAGCCAAAGCCCTACGAGACGCCATCGATGGCTTGAGAGAGCTGGCCACTAACAACGTCGTTATCAGTGAAGCAGTAGACGAGATCCGCACAAAAGCGGTCGAGGCTTCGACAAAAATCGCAAAGGTTGAACTGAGATATCAGGGAGCAGCCGAAGCAATGTCCACGTACAGTGGCAGTCTCGCGGGTGCTATTCGCCGTGCTGATGCAGCTAGGTTGCACATCATGCACTATAACAATCGCGCTTCACTGTGGCGCTCGAAGCTACACGATCTTACTGTGCGTGCTCAAGGGGGAGAGGTTTCTCCGGAACTCCTCGAAGAAATCCGGATCGCTAAGTATTATGTGGCCGGCTTTGCGGTTGAGTTTCAGAACGCTATGTCGGAATATAACGCTGCTGAACAGGATAAAGAATCGGCGGTGGCTACGGCGATTGCAGCACTTCACTTCGCTGCCGAGGTCGCAGATCTTGATGATGGCATTCGAGACAAAGTTGCTGATCTAGCTGTTACGGCCTTCAAGGTCAACTACGAGATGCTACAGAAACATCTTGCTCCTGTGGTTAAAGCACTCAGAACCGTGATTGAGTACGTTAAGCCCTTCGTCGATCTCCTCGCTTTTGTTTTCACTGTACTGGCGGTTGTCCTCCCCATTTTCGGCCCCTTGGCTGTCGCGCTCACATTGCTCTCTTTGGGCTTGGGGGCTCTCATGCTGTTGAGCTCGCTGGTGCTTGTCGGGCTGGGTAAGGAGAAAATCGGTCGGGTCGTCGGTGATGCTATTGGTCTTGCTGTGGGTTTCTTCGCCACGAAGTTGGGTGGTCTTGACCCTCTGAAGTCGGGTGCAGCTCTCGGAGGATTCTCCAATCTTTTCAGTCGCTCGGCTCACGCCTCTGGAGTCTCGGCGATGAAGCTGACTTTTGCACTCAATCGTGGTGCTATGGGAACAACCCAAGCGGTTTCGAATATGGTGTGCGATATGGGTGCCGAGGTGTATAAAACCGCTCCTCAGATGGTGGGTCTCAGCGGTAGTCTTGCCGCTGGTACCATCGCGCGCGGTCTTGATGTGCAACTCGATTTCTTCCCGGAAGGGGCGAACGGCGGGGATTTTATGGCTCTTTCTGGTGGATGGGACCTTACCGCACAAGAGGCTGAAGCTGCTACTCAGCGGCCACTCATGGGTTTTGTTACAGCTGGTTCATCGGGTCCGATTTTCGCGCTGCACGATAAGTACAAGCTTCTTGTCGGTGCCTCGTGATCAAACTCGATGCTCATCTTCGATGAGTGCGATGCTGAGTGACCCGGTTCCTCACGTTTTTGAGGGCGACCCTTCAGTTGTTGGTGTGAAGGCGACCATGCTCAGCGACACCGCCCAAGCCCTGCGGGACGCGATTAGTGGACTACGGCAGCTTGCGAGCAGCAGTGTAGTCATCAGTGAGGCGGTGGATGAAGTCCGCACCAAGGCTACTGATGCGGCTGGGCAGATCGCGAAAGTTGAACTGAGGTATCAGGGTGCTGCCGATGCTATGTCACGCTACCGAGATGGTTTAGCGGACGCTCTGAACCGTGCTGAGGCGGCTCGGTCTCACATCATCCGCAATAATCTCGACGCTCTACCGTGGCGTTCACGGTTGGCTGAGCTCACCATGCGCGTCGAAGCGGGAGAAAGTTCTCCAGAGCTTTTACAAGATATCCGTACCGCTACCGTCGCTTTGACTGTGTACTCTGGCAACTTTCAGGACGCGATGTCGCAATTCCATGCTGCCGAACGAGACAAAGATTCGGCGGTGGCTACGGCGATTGCGGCTCTTCATTTTGCTGCCGAAATTGCTGACCTCAATGATGGCGTGCGCGACCATGTCATGCTTGGTCTTAAAGCGCAATACGAGTGGAGTCAAGAGCACCTTGCCCCGCTGATAGAAAACTTCCGGTCAGTCGTCATGATCGTTAAGGCTATTGTGGATGTGTTAGCGATTAGCGTCACAGTTTTGGCAATATTTCTTCCCTTTCTGGCTCCCTTGGCGGCAGCTCTGGCCCTAGCCTCGGTTGCGCTTTCTGCGGTGGTATTGATGGCTTCACTTGCATTGTTTGCCTTGGGTAAAGAATCGCTGGGGCGCGTGCTGTGTGATGCAATTCGGCTTGGTGTCGGGGTTATTACCTCGAAGATGGGTGGACTTAATGTCTTCAAGCCCGGGGCAAAACTCGCTGGTTTGTCGAATGTCTTTACGCGTTCGGCGTGGTCGTCCGGGACTTCGGGCATGATGCTGTCTTTTGCACTCAACCATGGGGCCATGGGAGCAACTGAGACTGTGGCTGGCGCTGCTGTTCAGGTCGGGGCCAAGCTTTTCGACCCTTGTAAGCTAACGGTGAAGTGTGGCGGTGAAGTGCTCAGAGGACTTTCCCAGGGGGGGCTCGACATTCAGCTTGATTTCTTCCCGGAAGGATCCAATGGAGGAGTCTTCGGGCCCTCGCTTTCTGGTGGGTGGGATCTCAACGCAGAGGAGCGCACTGCTGTCTGGTCGAAGCCGGTCGCCTACGCACTGACCGGTGGTGTCTACAATCCGGTCGTTGATTTCATGACGGCGACTGATTCTCTTGTGAGCGCTTCGTGACCGGCCTCGATTCGATTTCCGTTGAACTGGATCGCGCCTGGTGGCCTCTTGGCGACGGTAGCCACCCGGTGGAGGCTATTGCCGATGCGCTCATGTCAACCATGGTGCCTGATCTGGCTGGGCCGACTGCGACCGCTCTCAGGGCCAATCTTGTTTCTTTTGCTGAATGGTCTCAGATGCTGGCTCCGGGTGAGCGCCTGAGTTTCGCCCTGGTTCGGCGCCCGGAGTCGGGTCGGGTTGATGCTCTTCTCAGTTGGCGCTTCAGCCGCATCGACGGTGATGTTTATGATGAGTATCTGTCGCTTGCGCGATCCCAAAAGTCCACTGAACGTGTCGAGTTGGTTAATCAGCGGGTTCTCGAGTTCACCCTGCGGCATGGGCGGGCCATCGCCATTCACGACATTCTTGTGATTCGTGAGGGCGGGATTCTTCAGCCCGCTCGTGAGCGCTGCACGGTCGGCTTTTTTATCGAATCGGAGTCAGCGCTGATCGAGCTACATCTCGCCACGCTTGACCTGAGCCTCTTTGACGACATCGTCGGTTATGCCATGGCTCTCCTTGCCGGGGAGAACCCAGCAGTGCCCGGTTATCTTGAACACCGTAGTGTGGACTGATGTCAGTATCATCACCCCGGTTCGCTCTCGCAGGATCCTGGGCGCAAATTCCTCTGGGCTCTGAGGCAGATACCCTGTCATCGATCAGAAAAATGGTGCAGCATGTCACGGGGCGTGCTGACCAACTCGCGACGATCAGAGCGCAGATGCGAGAACGTTTTGTTGCGGCTGCTGACGCCGCCAGGAGCGGCGGCGCGAGCGAATTATTTATTGGTCTCGAACTCATGCCCGGCATTCCGCTTCCCGCATGGATCGCGGTGTTTCCGGTTGCTGATAAAGGTATTGACACCGGCAATATGGAGTTTGCCGACTTCGCTCGTGCCGTTGACCTCTCGACCGGATCTGCTCCCGAGGGCGGTACCAAAAAAGCGGCAGACATTGACTCTTCCACAGCGCTGCATGCTGTTCGGCATGCCTGGCGCCGCAGCACTGATCTCGTTGATGAGGGAGTCGAGCGTAGTTTCGATTTCATTGAGGCGGATTACTGGATTGCTGCTTCCGAGCCCAATCGCCTCGCGCTCGTCACTTTTAGCTGCGCCCTTGCCGAATATGAAGAAGAGATTCTAGAGCTTTTTGACGCCATGGTCTCGACAATGAGCTGGCCTCACACTGTCGCTGTGTGAACTTTTTCTCAACTATTCACTCGTAAAGAAACCTCAAGCAAGATCGAGATGCGATGCTATCAGCCTCATGGGGAACCACTGTTCGACTAGTGTGTCTCGCGAGAAGACAGTGAAGGAGGGTAATTGTGACTGACGGAGACGATGACGGTTTCATCGGCTTGCCGCCTGGAATGACCGCAGCTACTGAACTTCCCACGGGCACTACTCCCCAGAACCGGGCAGAGCGATCACGAACTCGTCGGGATGTGAGTTTTTCATCTGAGCAACCAGGGGGTCCTCCGTTTCCGGCTGCGCGTGACTACCTGACTGTTCCGCTGGGTGTGCTATCGGAAGGTTCTGACGGTTATCCCGGCGATGGTGAAGCTGTCTCGACAACACGTAGCGGTGATTCTTCCCGACACCGCGCACCGTCATGGAGGCTAGTGATCGAGGGGCAGGAGGCCGTTGTGGTTGAGGGAAAAGTTTACCTCGGTCGCAACCCGGTTGCACCCCGTGAGCATCCGGAGGCTCACGTTCTTTCGCTGGGCAGTGCGGCGAAATCGGTCTCCAAAACCCACGCAATGATCGAGCTGGATGCTGATGTTCTCTGGGTGCACGATTTGCACTCGACGAACGGGGTTTATATCGTCACAGCAGACCAGGAGGCTATCGAAGTTACTCCAGATAATCCTTGCATTCTCCCCGCGGGGGCCGATTTAGAGCTCGGGGAAACTGTTGTTCGCATCCTGCACGACTGAAGATCTGCGACTGTTTTTGTGGTAAAGATCAAATTTTTTGCCAAAAACGGTCAAAAAACTGGACAAAGTGGGGGTGCCTTCACCTATGGTGGAGATGAACGTGAGCAGCTAGGGTGGGCTTGTTGATCGACCGTAACTGTTGTCATCTGCGTGTAGTAGCGTGGTAAGCGGCAGCTGATGTAGCCCACCCGAAGGGATTCACGCGTGGATTTTTCTGACGAATTTCAGCCGTCTGGCCGCCGCCGCAACGAGCCACTACCCGTAGGGGCCCAAATTGTCCGGCGCAATGCAATTCGTGCGGGGATCGTCGCCCTCGCCGCAGGGGCGACGGCTGCTATTGCTGCTGGGGCATCAACGTCGTTGAACTCGGGCGGTGCATCACAGCCCGACGGCCCCGCTCAGGCTCCCACGGTCGAGCCAACAGCCAAGAGGTCACGAAAGCTCTCCGCGGCCCAAGCTAAGCGGCGGCGTGAGATTTCCCAGAGCCCGGCAGTCGCGAATCCTGCTGTGGATCGTGATGCAAGCTATGTCGCATCATCTCAATACAAGATGAGTCCTTCGGGTCAACAAGAAGAGACACCGTCACAGGCCGCACAAGTCAGTATCGCGACAGGTGTTATCGACTCTGCTGAGACTCATCAACATCTTCTTTCACGGGCAACCTTTGGCCCAAGAGCTGCGGATCGCTCTGCTCTTGCTGCAGTGGGTATCGACGGATGGATCTCGGCGCAGCTTGATCCACAGTCGCTTCCGGATCCTGAGGGCGACAAAGCGTGGGCAGCCTTTCCTCTCTCTCAGATGAGCATCCCCGAGGTGCGGGCATCGGTGAAGGAGTTCAACTGGGACGCAGCACAAGAAACGGCTCAGGCCACTCTTGCCGCACAGATTTTTAGTGATCGTCAGCTCTTCGAGGTCGTCGTCGATGTTTTTAGCAACCTGCTGAACGTGACAACCCCATCGGATTCAGTGTGGGCATCAGGCCCGGACTACTCTCGTACCGTTATCCGCGCTCATGCCTTTGGTCGATACTCTGAGATGCTCAAGGCAGCTATGCGCCACCCTGCGATGTTGACCTACTTGAACAACGATGAATCCACTAAAACCAGTGTGAACGAAAATCTCGGTCGCGAGTTATTGGAATTGCACACTCTGGGAGTGACCTCGGGGTACACCGAGGCCGACGTTCGCAACAGTGCGAACATACTTTCCGGTCGAACCATCAAGTATGAGACCGGTGTTTTTACTTACGACGAGTCAAGGCACTTCACGGGCGCGGTCAGTTCGGTGGGCTTCACTCACCCCAATGATGGCGGCGGTGAGAGCGGCCTAGATATGGGTGATGCGTTCATCGACGCCCTGGCAAAAAAACCCGCAACAGCAGCTACCGTTGCTCGCAAGCTTGCCGTGCGTTTTGTTTCAGACAACCCACCGCAGTCGATCATTGATCGACTTGCCGCGGTATATCTTGAAAACGACACAAAAATTGTACCGATGCTGAAAGCGCTTTTCGCGAGCACAGAATTCTGGTCAGCACCTCGGGCCAAATGGCGTCGCCCGCTGGAAGATGCTGTCGGCTCGGCTCGGGCGGTCGGTGTGATCCAGGGCAAGGATTTTGCAGCCGGGGTGCGGGATCTGTACTGGTATATGGGAAGACTCGGGCAGATGCCGCTGTCATGGGTTCCGCCGAATGGTTTTCCTGATGTCACGGCGGCGTGGATGTCAGCGAGCCAGATGGTATCGCGGTGGAACCTGCACCGCGGACTTGCCGATGGCTGGTGGAAGGGTCTAACGCCACCTCAGAAACTCAGTGCGGAGCTTGCCCCGGTCGCTAACGAGACCAACAGTCAGTGGGTGGACAGGGTCGCCATGCGAGTCATCGCCCGTCCATTAAGCGCCGAGCACAACGCCATCCTTGTGGGTTTTCTTGGTGTCGATGGCGCAGCTGTTGTCAACAGCTGGGATAGCTGGAAAGTGCCTCAACTTGCAGCGCTCATCCTCGATTCGCCCAATTTTCAACTGCGCTGATGGCGTATCTTCGTACCGCCCAAGGAGACAGCATCTGATGAACGACCCGACATTTCTTCACCCCGAATGCCCTGACTGGCGTCGGCTTGGCCCGACCGAGGCTGATGCGGCGGTTCGTGCGCACAGCACGATTGTTGCGGCTGAGCAGCAGGCGCGACGTGACCTCTGGTCGCGAGGCTTTACCCGTCGAAGAATGCTGCAGGGTGGTGCTATGGCGGGTGTTGCCGCTTTCGCCTCTCAGCTTGTAACCACCCAGGTCTCTTATGCCGCACCCGGTTCTGTGGACACCGGTGCTCTTATCGTTGTTTTCCTCCGTGGTGGTATGGACGGGCTCTCAGTTCTTGTGCCCGCTGCAGACCCGGATCTGCTGCTCGCGCGGCCCGGCATCGCGGTGCGTGAAAATTCTGGGCTCATTCCGTTTGAGCGTGGTTTTGGCCTTCATCCTGCGCTTGCTGCTCTTAAGCCTTTGCTGAACCAAGGCAAGATTGCCGCGGTTCCCGCTGTAGCTACCCCTGACCTTTCGCGCAGTCATTTCCAAGCTCAAGATTGCCTAGAGCGAGGTGGTGCGGCGGGTTCGTCAGCCCAGACCGGGTGGCTTAACCGCGCACTGGAGCAGGCTGGCCCCGGTACCACCTGGCGCGGTGTGGGTGCGGGGTACCGACTTGACCGCTCCCTCGTCGGCGGTGCCAACTCCATCGTTGTCCCCGATCTCGGAGAGTTTGATATCAGTATCGACGACTCGTTGCTTGATGCCACCCGAACTGCTCTTGCCGGTCTCTACACTGGACTCGATCATCCTGTAGCGACGCAAACTACCCTTGCTTTGGCGGCATCCGCTGAGGCACGGACGATGGCTGCGGCGGAAAAACCCGCAACCAAGCGTGGTTACCCCGACAACACTTTTGCTCATGACCTTGGATTATTATCGACCATCATTCAAGCCAATGTTGGGCTTCGTGTCGGCACTGTCGATCTGGGGGGCTGGGATATGCACACTCAACTTGGCACACCTGATTCTGGTGATATGAAGAACATGCTCACGAGCTTGGGTGACTCGCTAGCGGCATTCTTTGCTGACCTTGGCGCAAAGGCTGAGACGACGACTGTCATTGTGATGAGTGAGTTTGGTCGCCGTGTTGCTCAGAATGACAACGCGGGAACCGATCATGGTCACGGCGGTCTTGCGATGGTGCTTGGTGGTGGTGTTCGCGGTGGTGTCCATGGAAAGTGGGACGGCCTTGCCGATAAATTCCTTGAACAGGGTGATGTTCCCGGAACTAACGACTTCCGTGATCTGCTGGGTGAGGTCGTCATGAAGCGCCTCAATTTGTCGAGCGCCGACGCTTCGGTGATTTTCCCTGAATGGAAAGTTGCCCCGCTCGGGGTCATGGTATAGCCCGATCATTCATGGAACTGGCACTCTGTGAGTTTTCCCCGCTCTGCGGGTGATATCCTCACAGGGTGCAGTTTGTTCCACTTCTTCTTTCCTGCCGCAGCAGGCCCTAGTCTTCCGGCCCGGCTCGTTGCGGAGTTTTGGTGATAAGAAATATCGCGAAGGCTGGGTTTTCAGACTGAAAGAAGGAGAGAGCCGTGAGCGGCCCAGAAAACACGCCAGAATTATCTGCTGAGAAGGCTCAGGAACCCGAAGAAAAGGCCCGGGACTCTGCTAAGAGAGCTCGCACTCTTGCGGAAAAAGTGTGGGAGAGCCATCTCGTTGTTCCGGGGCAGGGCGATCATCCCGATCTTATTTACATTGATCTGCACCTTGTCCATGAGGTCACCAGCCCCCAGGCCTTCGACGGTCTCCGTGCGGCAGGGCGAGATGTACGCCGCCCAGATCTCACTCTGGCGACTGAGGATCACAACACACCGACTCTGGCCATCGACCAGCCCATTGCTGATCTGACCAGTCGGACGCAGATTGATACTTTGCGCAAGAACGCGGCAGAGTTTGGTGTGCGGCTCCATTCACTCGGAGACATCGAGCAGGGCATCGTCCATGTCGTCGGGCCCCAGCTCGGCCTCACCATGCCAGGCATTACCGTGGTGTGCGGCGATAGTCACACCTCAACCCATGGTGCTTTCGGGGCGATGGCTTTCGGTATCGGGACTTCTGAGGTTGAGCATGTGCTGGCCACCCAAACCCTGTCATTAGCGGCGTTCAAGACGATGGCTATCACGGTCGATGGTGTTTTAGGGGCCGGGGTAACGGCTAAGGACATCATCCTCGCCGTGATTGCCAGGATTGGTACCGGCGGCGGTCAGGGTTACGTGCTCGAATTCCGTGGCAGCGCTATCCGTTCGCTATCGATGGAGGGCCGCATGACGATCTGCAATATGTCGATCGAGGCGGGCGCGCGGGCCGGTATGGTGGCGCCGGATGAGACGACATATGCCTATCTGAAGGGTCGCCCCCACGCACCCCAGGGTAAGGATTGGGATGCAGCAGTGGCCTACTGGAATACGCTCGCGACCGATGCTGATGCTGTCTTCGATGCCGAAGTCTTTGTTGATGCCACAACTCTCGAACCATTTGTGACCTGGGGAACCAATCCTGGCCAAGGTGTTTCACTGAGTGCGACAGTTCCTGATCCTGCCAGCTACAGTGATCGCAACGAACGCGCCAATGCGGAACGCGCCCTCGAATATATGGACCTGGTGCCGGGAACACCCATGAAAGACATCCGAGTAGATGCGGTGTTTATGGGCTCCTGTACCAACTCACGGATCGAAGACCTGCGAGCTTTTGCTTCCGTGATCCAAGGTCGCCAGAAAGCTGAGGGGGTCAGAGTCATGGTGGTACCGGGCTCGGCACGGGTTCGGATTGAGGCAGAGGCTGAGGGCATCGACAAGATTGTGGAGGAGTTTGGTGCCGAATGGCGTTTTGCCGGGTGTTCCATGTGCTTAGGGATGAACCCGGATCAGCTGGCACCGGGCGAGCGCTGTGCATCCACCTCCAATCGTAATTTTGAGGGCAGGCAGGGCAAGGGCGGTCGTACTCATTTGGTGTCGCCATTGGTGGCAGCGGCTACCGCGATTCGCGGCACGCTCTCGGGCCCAGGAGATCTCCACAGTAATCAGCTCAACGCCGCAGGCCTGAAGGACACTATCGTGAGGGAGAGCCACTGATGGAAGCATTCACTACCGTTACCGGCGTTGCTGTTCCGCTGAAGCGTTCCAATGTTGACACCGATCAGATCATTCCGGCCGTTTTTCTGAAACGGGTGACGAAAACTGGTTTTGAGGATGCACTCTTCTACGCTTGGCGTCAGGACCACGATTTCGTTCTCAACCGTGAGCCTTTCGCTGCCGGAAGCATTTTGGTCGCTGGGCCAGATTTTGGAACCGGCTCCAGTCGTGAGCACGCTGTGTGGGCGTTGCGCGATTACGGATTCACGGTGGTGCTGAGTTCCCGCTTTGGCGATATTTTCCGTGGCAATGCCGGTAAGCAGGGCCTGCTTGCCGCTCAGCTCCCCGAGTCAGATATTGAGGCCATCTGGGAAATTATCGACGCGAATCCTGGCATCGAGATGACCGTCGATCTCGCCACAAAAAAGGTGAGTCTGGGAACCTATAGCTGTGTTTTCGAGATCGACGATTACACTCAGTGGCGTTTGCAGGAAGGCCTGGACGACATTGGTCTGACCTTGCGTAACGAAGCCCGCATTACCGAGTTCGAAGCTAAGCGTGAGCAGTGGCGACCGAGAACCCTGCCCGCGCAGTAGCACCAACAAACCAACAGCACGAGAAACACTCAGCACAAGCAACACAGAGGTGAACATGAATTCTCTTACCAAGGACGCCCAGAAGGCAGCCAAAAGGGTAGGGCTCTTATCCGACAAGATCGTGATCAACGGCGGAAAACCGTTAAGAGGCCGTATCGCGCTGAGGGGTGCCAAGAATCTGGCGACCAAGGCGATGGTTGCTGCGCTGCTCGCCGATACCCCTAGCGTGCTCAAAGATGTGCCCGAAATCAGTGACGTTGTTATTGTCACGGGCATGCTCGAGGCTTACGGTGTCTCGGTCTCCGATGATGGTGATGGCACGCTTGTGCTCGACCCGCGCAACGTATTGAAAGCGCATTTTTCGGAGATCGATGCGCTCGCCGGCTCTAGCCGCATTCCGATTCTGTTCTGCGGACCCCTACTGCACCGTCTCGGTGAGGCACTCATTCCCGATCTTGGCGGTTGCCGAATCGGCGACAGGCCCATCGATTTTCATATGGATGCCCTCCGTGCCTTCGGGGCGGTCGTCGATAAGAGTTATGAAGGCATCCGGCTGACAGCACCCCACGGTCTCAAGGGCGCTGAAATTGATCTGCCCTACCCGAGCGTGGGGGCAACCGAGCAGGTGTTGCTGACCGCGGTGTTGGCTGAGGGGGTGACAGAACTCAAGAACGCTGCCATCGAGCCTGAGATTATGGATCTCATCGCGATCCTGCAGAAGATGGGTGCCATCATTTCGGTAGAGCCCAACCGAGTGATTTTCATTGAGGGTGTTGAGAAGCTCTACGGTTACGAGCACCGCGCACTGGCGGACCGTAACGAGGCCGCGAGCTGGGCATCCGCCGCGCTGGCGACGGAAGGCGATATCTTCGTGGGTGGTGCCACACAGCAGGAGCTGATGACGTTCCTGAACATCTTTCGGAAGGTGGGTGGGGCCTTCGATATTCATGAAGACGGTATCCGTTTTTATCACCCTGGTACACCACTCAGACCCGTTGTTGTCGAGACTGATGTGCATCCGGGTTTCATGACTGACTGGCAGCAGCCTCTTATTGTGGCCCTGACCAAGGCCGAGGGGCGTTCGGTCGTACATGAGACCGTGTATGAAAATCGTTTTGGTTTCACGGATGCTCTTATTACCATGGGTGCCGACATTGTGGTGCACAAAGAAGGTCTAGAGTCAGTAAGTCGCCGGGTTCCGCGGCGCCCTCTTGAGCAGGCCGCGGTGATCACAGGCCCGACCATTTTGCGCGGTGCCGAAATCGAAATCCCTGATTTGCGGGGTGGTTTCAGTCATCTCATCGCCGCCCTGACCGCCGAGGGACAGTCGACGGTCAGCAATGTGGGAATCATTAGCAGGGGTTACGAACATTTCATCGATAAACTCGAACAGTTGGGTGCTGACTTCGTGTACGAAGGATGAGAACCAGACGTAACCATGCGTGCCGCGGCGCGCACTATTCCCGATGCGCACGCTGACCGAGGATGACAACGATGATGACCGCGGCACCGAAGCCTAAGTCTGAGAAGACGGCGATTTTTCGTGTCCTGGCGTTTATTCTTCTGCCGGTCATGTTGCTGCTCGCGCGGTATCGCCTGCGAGGTGTGGAGAATATCCCCGTGAGCGGATCGTTCGTGCTCGCCCCCAACCATTACAGCAATATTGACCCACTCGTGATCGGCGTCGGTCTCTGGAGAATCGGCCGGATGCCGCGGTTTCTCGCCAAGGCCTCGTTATTTCGCATCCCTGTGGTGGGTATGGTGCTGCGTCGGGCCGGTCAGATCCCGGTGGAGCGTTCGACGAACTCCGGCGGTAGGGCGGTGGCACTCACACAGGCGAAGGATGTGGCTGCCGCCGGTCACGCGGTGGTGATCTACCCCGAAGGCTCACTCACTCGTGACCCGGGGGAGTGGCCGATGCGCGGCAAATTCGGTGCGGTGCGAACTGCTCTGGACGCTGGCATCCCTCTTATTCCTGCGGCGAGCTGGGGGGCACAGCTCATCATGCCGCAGAAGACGAACCGGATCAGTCTTTTCCCCAGGAAGAGTGTTGAGATTGTTTTTGGTGAGCCGGTGGATCTCTCCCGGTTCGCGGATCAGCCCCGGGATTCTCGAGTTCTTGCCGAGGCCACATCAGAGTTGATGGCTGCCATCACCGGGCTTGTTGAGCAGTTACGTCACGAGGAGGCGCCTCGTGAGCGCTGGAACCCTACGGATCACGGCCAGCCCGAGATCGGACGTTTTCATGACAGAGCCTAACGACCACGGCAGTAGCACACGGGGTGGTGTTGGCCCCAGGGTTGCGGTGCTGGGTGCCGGATCGTGGGGCACCACCTTCGCCAAAATTCTTGCGGACGCCGGTGCTGATGTGGTGCTGTGGGCTCGGCGTCCCGAACTGGCCGCTGAGATCTCGCAGTCGCAACGTAACAGCGAGTATCTTCCGGGCATCAGTTTGCCGCGAGCCTTGTCAGCATCCCCTCGGGTCTCCGAGGTGCTCGCCGGTGCTGAACAGGTCTATTTTTCGCTCCCAGCTCAGTCTCTTCGCCAGAACCTTCGCGAACTCGGGGATCTGATCCCCTCTGATGCCGTCATCGTGTCGCTGATGAAGGGTGTGGAGAAGGGAACCGGTGCCCGGATGAGTGAGGTGATTCTTCAGGAGCTTGGTATTGACACTCACAGCATCGCTGTGGTCTCTGGCCCTAATCTTTCACTTGAGATCGCCCAGGAGTGGCCCACCGCCGCTGTGGTCTCTTCAGAGAGCATGAGCACGGCAACAGTGGTGGCGACAACGGTGACCAATCGCTATTTCCGTTCCTACGTCAATACCGATGTAATCGGTACCGAGTTCGGCGGAGTGCTCAAGAATCTCATTGCGGTGGCTATTGGAATCGTCGACGGTGTGGGTTATGGCGAGAATACAAAAGCCTCCATTATCACTCGTGGTCTCGCTGAGATGACGGATTTCGCGGTCGCCTATGGCGCGAAAGCTGAGACCCTGGCCGGGTTGGCTGGTCTTGGTGACCTTATCGCCACCTGCGAATCGTCACTCTCGCGTAATAACACGGCAGGCCGCTTGCTGGGTCAGGGTTACAGCTTCGATGAGGTCGTTACGCAGATGAACCAGACCGCGGAGGGGCTGTCTTCGGTTGCTCCCATTCTTGAGCTTGCCCTCGCCAAGAAGGTGGAGATGCCGATCGTGAGGCAGGTGGCTCAGGTGTTGGCCGGTACGCTGGATCCGCATAATATCGCTCCGCATCTTACGACCGATGATATTCCTCAGGGAGAATAGGTGTCCAAACTTACCCTTGTGCTGTTGTGTGGCGGACGTTCCTCCGAGCACAGCATTAGCTGTGCCACCGCTGCGGGGGTGCTGTCTGCTATTGATCGCACGAAGTACGACGTCATTGTGGTGGGGATTACCCGCGAGGGTGCCTTCACTCTTCAGCCGGATGATGCATCCCTGTTCTCCTTGAATTCGACCCAGATGCCGGTGGTTTCCGATAACGGTAGCCGGGTGTTGTGGCCGGAGTCGGCGATCTCCCGCGAGCTTCGCGTGGTGGAGGCCACGGGTCACTTACGTTCGCTGGGCAATATCGATGTGGTTTTCCCCATCCTGCACGGGCCATTCGGTGAGGACGGCAGCGTGCAGGGGCTGCTGGAACTGATCGCCGTGCCCTACGTTGGCAACGGGATACTTGCTTCTGCTCTCGGGATGGATAAGCATTTCACGAAAACGGTGCTGCAGGCTGCGGGTCTGATTGTTGCGCCCTGGGTGACGGTCACCGCAGCGCAGTGGGCCGCGGAGGCTGAGCTCTGGCGGGAGAAAGCTGCCGAGCTCGGCCTGCCCGTTTTTGTGAAGCCCGCTCGCGCCGGTTCCTCGGTAGGGGTCACTAAAGTTGTTGACCTTGCCCAGTTGGATGCGGCGCTCGAGGTGGCTTTTGCTGAGGACGGTAAGGCGTTGATCGAGCAGGCCATGGTCGGTCGTGAGATTGAATGCGGTGTGTTGGCGGGTCGTGACGGGGGCGCGACCCGAATCAGTGTGGCGGGTGAGATTGTCGTGGCGGGGGAAGGTTTTTATGACTTTGACGCCAAGTATCATGATGACTCCACGGCCCAGTTGCTCTGCCCAGCACCACTCGCACCCTCGGAGTTGGCCGAGATGCAGCGCCTGGCCGCCAGAGCTTTTGAGGCCATCGGCGGTTCAGGTCTGGCTCGGGTCGATTTCTTTTTCACGGGAACCGATTTCGTGGTGAATGAGATCAACACCATGCCGGGCTTTACGCCGATCTCCATGTTCCCCCGCTGCTGGGCGGAGAGCGGTATGGGCTACCCAGAACTCATTGATGAGTTGATCGCGCTGGGGCGTGAGGCGGTGCGGTAATCGATTGGCGAGTCTTCTCTCAGCCCGGCGCAACGCACGCTCGGGTGGCGGGAATTTCGCTGACGGAAGCTGCTAGGTCTTTAAGGGTCTCGAAACCTGAGACCCCGTCGCCGTCGGTACTGGCGTTCCCGTCGCTGTCGATGATGACCTCAACAGCGGGGCTTCTCCCGTAGGTGGTGAAGACAAAGTTCGGTTCTTTGCTGTCATCGCGTAACCAATCCACGCCATCCACCGTGATGCAGGGCAGTGTGGCGGTGGGTGCGGGCGTGGGAACGCCGCACCTCAGCAGCACAGCTTCAGGCGTACCCCAGGCGGCCGTGGCCTGCGCATCGGTTTCGCGGGAGCTCAGGCCGTCGACGGTAGCGGGGAGTCGCACCAGCACGTCGGCGCAGGCGGGGTTGGCGGCATCCTTGGCGGGCTCCAGAGTGACAACAGCACTGCAGGCGGTCGCGGCGAGCAGCAGCGGCACGAGCGCTGTCACCTTTATCGTTGATCGCATCGGGATTCAGGCTACCGTGTGAAGCATGACGCAACCCACCACCCCGGCGACCCTAGAACTGTTGGGGGAGTCGGCTGTTCTTGCCCAGATATTCCCGCGCCTACCGACCGCCTCCGCAACTCTTCTCGGCCCGGGGGATGATGCCGCCGTGATCGCGGCTCCCGATGCTCGGATGGTCATCACCACCGACATGATGATCCAGGGACCAGACTTTCGGCTGGCGTGGTCGACGCCGCACGATCTGGGATGGAAGGCGGCGGCATCCAATCTCGCGGATGTCGCGGCGATGGGCGCTGTGCCCACCGCTCTGGTGGTGGCCCTCGCCGTGCCCGCTAACACCAGTGTTGAGGTGCTTGAGCAGTTTGCCGATGGCCTGCGCGAGGCTTGTGAGGTGCTGGCACCCGGCTGCGGCGTGGTGGGTGGTGACCTCTCGGTATCGACTGTGTTTACGGTAGCGGTCACCGCGTTCGGTGACCTGCAGGGCCGTGAGCCGGTGCTGCGTTCCGGTGCTCGGGTTGGGGACATCGTGGCGGTCTCGGGCCCGCTCGGGGCTGCGGCGGCGGGGCTGCAGCTCTTGTTTGAGGGCGGTGTGGTTGCGGGAGAAC
>JBOFDJ010000027.1:0-6805 GCA_051646885.1 Rhodoglobus sp. | reverse complement strand
GTCTCGTGCTCCGGCCAGGATTTCGATGACGCATCGGGTGAGGTTTTCGATCAGGGGAGAGGGGTCAGGTAGCATCGCTGTTGCGCTGGGTTGGTGCCCGAAAAATTCGTCGGAGACGAAACGTGCTCGGTTGATTTTTGGTGTTGGTTGTTGCCGCGCTGCGGTGATTGCCGGGGATTCACAGGTCTTTATTTCGGCATGTTCACTGGGTAATGCTGT
The DNA here is from genome assembly GCA_051646885.1 of Rhodoglobus sp. GTDB lineage: Bacteria > Actinomycetota > Actinomycetes > Actinomycetales > Microbacteriaceae > Rhodoglobus. Next base: position 6,586 of record JBOFDJ010000027.1, on the reverse strand, counting down.
GCTCATACCTGGCCCCGATCACTGATGGCGACGAATAATGGTCAAAAAACAATGGGTTCACCCCCTTTAGGGGGTAGCCACACTAAAGCAGTTTTGACCACCTCCTGTCCAGAGTTATTTCTTAATTGTGGATAACCTCCCCAGGGTTCACGACACTGTGGGTAACGTCACCACATGCGCTGGGAAAGTCTGTTCGATGACCTTGAGAGCCAGCTTGAGCGTGAAATTTCGGCTGATGAGGTAGATCTTGACGCTGAGGAAGAGCGTTTGCGCCTCGGTCGGCTGTCTGTTCGTGATCGATTAGTGGCTTTGCAGGATGCTGCATCGGAGAGTTCGCTGCTGCGCTTCGGAGTTGTTCTCGCTAATGGAGATCGAGTGGTCGTCAACCCTGTCATGATCGGTCGGGACTGGCTTTCGGCTGATCTGGTCGAGGAGTCCCCGCGGCGGCGGCAGTGCATCATCCCACTGACATCGATCAGCGGTTTCAGCATGTCCAGCTCACAGTTGCTCGCAAGTCTGCAGGTGCGTGCTCGTGATGGCGAGGCCGCGCATCCAACGCTTTCTGCCCGTTTAGGGCTGCCTTTTGTGCTGCGAGACCTGTGTCGTCGTCGTCGATCAGTCGAGGTTGTCACCATGGCCGGCGTAATCCACGGCACAATTGATCGGGTGGGGCGGGATCATTTCGATCTTGCTGTGCATGAGAGGGGTTCTGCCCGACGTGCGACTGCGGTGACCGAATTGCGGTTGGTGCCGCTGCCTGTCGTCACGATGGTGTGTCTCTCGTAGCAGCGGACGATTCACTTCTTGCGAGGCTCACCAAAGGAGAACTCGGTGAGGGCGGTGTACTCGGATTGATTCCACAGATTCATCCGTCTGGTGTTCTCGTAGAGAGCGTCGATATATGACTCGAGCACGGTGCGCTCAATGCGCCACTGCCCGCTGTTGCCGACTTTTATTGCGGGAAGTTCCCCCGAACGCACCAGTGCGTATGCCTGTTTCGTCGAGATGTTGAGCAGTTCTGCGGTGTCACCGAGCGTCAAGAATCGCCCGAGGTGCTTGGCAGGAATAGCGTCATCCATTCTTCGATTATGGAACTGTCACCGTGCTCGTGGGTGGTATGTGGATAACTTTCGTCATTAAAGTGCTCGACTCGCCACGATAGAGCGGTGGCGCATGACGGCCCACCGAGAGGAGCACAGACTATGAATACGATGCCGAGGATGCGCCGCACTGTTGCCTTTGATCCGCGCCTGCTCATCGGGTTGCTTATGGTGATCGGATCGGTTGTCGGGGTTGTGGGAATCGTGTCCGCTGCTGATAAGACTGTCCAGGTTTATGTTGCGAGTACACCACTCGCCCCGGGCGACCGCATAAAACAGAGTGACTTGCCGACTCGCAGCTTGCGGTTAGGCGATACACAGAGTCTGTATCTGTTACCCGGCGATATTCCGCGGGAAGGATTCGTGATCACACGTTCGGTGCTGGAGGGTGAGCTGATCCCTGCCTCGGCAGTGGGCAGTACGCGTGGTCTTGGGTTGAGTTCGATCGTGTTCGAGGTGGATGGAGAGCTTGCGGAATCTATCGGGCCAGGGTCGACCGTTGATATTTGGTCGGCACCTGAGACCGACGGTGGTCAGAGCGAGACTCCTAGCGTGATCGCCTCTGATGTCACGGTAGTGCGTTTGGTTGAGGCCACCACTCTGGTCGCGGGTGCCCAGACGACGACGGTCGAGCTTCTTGTCCCGCAAGGGCAAGTTCCGGAAGTACTTACTGCGGTTTCTCATTCCGACGTCATATCTATCGTGCCCACCACCGTTCCAGGTGTGAACTAAAATGGCACGTCTTGCGCTCGCGCTCCCGATTGATCTGGAGGACAGGGTGTCAGATAGTGCGCGTCGGCATGGTCATAACATCGTTGCGCGAAGCCCGAGCGCTCTCGAACTGGCTTCTCTGGTGCACTCGCACAGACCAGATGTGATCATTGCCGCAGCGGAGCCCCGATACCTCTCTGGCCGTGTTTTGGCCTTCTGTGATGACTCCGGTGTGCGTGTCATTGCCCTGACTCGGGATGATGTGGGGCGAAGGTTCGCCGCCACACTGGGGCTCTATGAAACGATGGATGCCGCCTCGCCTTGGTCAGATATTGAGCAGATGATGATGGGGGCGCGGCACGAGAACACGCAGTCCGACCGCAGAACCGGGCGTGGCTCCGTGATCGCGGTCTGGGGTCCTTCCGGTTCGCCGGGGCGCACGACCCTGGCAATCGGGATCGCCGCCGAGCTTGCTGCCCTCGGCCACAGCGTCGCGCTCGCTGATGTTGACACTCACGGTGCCTCCATCGCCCCGGCACTCGGAATGCTCGACGAGGCTCCGGGCTTCGCGGCGGCCTGCCGACTGGCCGGCAACAACGCACTGAACCAGACTGAGCTTGAGCGCATCGCACAGCGTTACGAATCACCACGGGGCGGTTTCTGGGTGCTCACCGGAATCGGTCGCCCCAGTCGGTGGCCTGAACTGTCGGGCGAGCGGGTGGCTACCACGATCACACAGTGCCGCCCCTGGGTTGATTACACGATTCTTGATACGGCTTCAAGCCTGGAGAATGACGAAGAAATTTCGAGTGATCTTTTTGCCCCGCGCCGTAATGCCGCGACCGTCACCGCGGTGCATGAGGCCGATAGTGTTATTGCGGTGGGTTCCGCTGACCCGGTGGGCTTGTCACGATTTTTGCGTGCTCATGTTGACCTAGTAGAGACGGCTTCGAGCACTGACGTCACGGTCGTGATGAATCGGATCAGGGCATCCGCAATTGGTGTCAATCCTCAGGGGCAGGTGACTCAGACCCTGTCACGGTTTGGGGGGATTGAGTCGCCCGTCCTGGTTCCCTATGATCAGGCTGCTTGCGATGGTGCAGTGCTTAGTGGCAGGACTCTGGTGGACTCCGCGCCACGGTCGGCGGCGCGTGCGGCGATTCTTTCCTTCGTGACTGCTCGGGTGGCACCCCAATCGCCGCCCGCGCTCCCCAACGGGTTCAGTGGGGCCCGCTCTACGAGCTAACCTAAGGAGCATGTCGACTCTCAGTGATCTCGTGCAGGCTCAGGGATGTTCGAATGAGGCCGATATCGAATGGTTTCACCTTATGGTGGGAGACTGGCAGCTTCTCGCCGATCTCGCCTTTGCTGACATCGTCTTGTGGGTGCCCAGTGCCGAGGGTGATTTTGTCGCGGTTGCTCATGCAAGGCCATCAAGTTCTGCGACCCTTTTTTACCGAGATTTTGTCGGACAGACTGTCAAACCGGAATGGAAAGCTCAGATCTCAGAGGCGTTCCATTCCGCTCGTATTGTGGACACAGCCAGCCCTGACTGGTACGAGGAGACTCCTACTCGGGTGCGTGCTGTTCCGGTGCTCCGTCGGCTCAGCCCCAGCGCCAAAACGACTACCGATCTTCCGATTGCGGTGATCACTCGTCATACTAATCTCAGTGAGGCGCGTACCCCCAGCCGACAGGAGTTGACGTTCAACGACTGCGCTAATGATGTTTTTGCGATGATTGCTTCCGGGGATTTTCCCGACCTCGGTGCCCCGAGCGGTCCACGTCGTGGGGCACCTCGGGCATCCGACGGACTGATCAGGCTTGACGTTGATGGCATGGTCACTTTTGCCAGCCCCAACGCGCTCTCGGCTTTCAATCGCATCGGCTTCTCTGGTGAGCTTGAGGCCGAGTCACTTGCTGAGGTGACCACCGCGCTGATTGGTGGGCAGCTCACGGTAGATGAGTCCCTACCATTAGTGGTTACCGGGCGTGCCCCGTGGCGGACCGATATCGAGGCCAGGGGCGTGACCGTATCGCTTCGCACTATTCCGATTCGCAACCATGGTGAGCGGGTGGGGGCGATTGTGCTGTGCCGCGATGTCACCGAAATGCGCCACCAGGAGCGAGAGCTCATCACAAAAGATGCCACGATTCGCGAGATCCACCATCGGGTGAAGAACAATCTGCAGACGGTGGCCTCGCTGCTCAGGATCCAGGCCCGCCGCACTCATTCCGATGTTGCGCGGGATGCCCTTGGCCAGGCCATGCGCCGGGTTGCTGCCATTGCTGTGGTGCATGACACCCTCTCGGAGGGGCTTAATCAGGACGTCGACTTTGATGTTGTTTTTGATCGTGTGCTGATGCTGATTGCCGAGGTGGCATCGAGCCACAGCACGACGGTGTATCCGAAATCCACCGGCAGTTTTGGCACCCTGCCGAGTGAGTATGCCACTCCGCTCGCCTTGGCGCTCACCGAACTGGTCACCAACGCCGTTGAGCATGGTCTTGCTGGTCGCGCCGACGGTGAGGTTGAGATTCTCGCTAGCCGATCACAGGAGAAACTCAGCGTCAAGGTGCGTGACAACGGAGTTGGTCTTGATGAGGGTAAGGTCGGCTCGGGTTTGGGAACCCAAATCGTTCGTACCCTTATTCAGGGAGAACTGAGCGGAACCATTGACTGGCACACCCTGATGGATAACGGCACCGAGGTCACTATCGAGTTGCCACTGATGTGGCTTCAGCGAAAATAGCCCTGCAGGGTTCTGCGAGAGGCCTCGGTGATCGCCCGCGGTTTAGGTTATTAGGAGGCGCGGCGAGCCCGGGCAGCGCGGCGTTTGAGGGCACGGCGCTCGTCTTCACTCAGTCCACCCCACACACCAGAATCTTGTGAAGTATCGAGAGCATACTGGAGACACATCTCAGTTACCGAACAGCGACCGCATACCGTTTTTGCCTTGTCGATCTGGTCTACCGCAGGGCCGGTGTTGCCGACAGGGAAGAAGAGCTCGGGGTCTGCGGTGAGGCAGGAAGCTTTATCGCGCCAATCCATTGTGGTGCTCCTTTGATGCAGGGTGCCGATCCGCCAACGGATCCGGGGAAGATACCAGCGGTCATCGACACGCTGACGTCAACCGCAGACCCATCACGGTAGGGCTTGCGATGGGGGGTTGTGGGGCTTAGGGGGACTCGCTCGCAACAGTGGGAGCAGGAATTAACCTCCTATAGAATTACATACCCATCAAGGCAAATCAATGGTTGCATCTGAGGCTATTTTGTGATTAAAATACGCGGCGGGCCCGCTCGGCATCCTTTTGTGCTGCTGCTTTCGGTTCTGATTTTTGGTCAAGCGGCGCTTCTGCTGCTGGCAACGGTGTACCTCATTTTTGAGATTTTCGCTGCCAGCCCCTACTCCTACGCGAGCGCTGTAATCCTGGCTGTGATGAGCGCGATCACGACAGGGTGGCTGTCGGCTATTGCCCTTGGTGTCCTGCGCTGCCGGCCATGGGTGCGGGGCGCGGCAATCGTCGCCCAGGTGTTGCACATCGCCGTTGCTGTGGGATGTTTTCAGGGTGTTTTTGCCCGCCCCGGTGTGGGCTGGCTGCTGCTGATCCCGGCGATCATTGTTCTTGTGCTGCTCTTTACCCCGCCCGTTGTCGACACGATTTCCCGGGATGCGAGACCTTCTGATAGCGCAGGGTGACGGCATCGGAACACCGGCAACGCTGCTGATGCATTGCGAGCCGGGCTCAGGTGGCGTCAATCCCCAATCTTTTGCGCAGTAAACCAACATGACCAGTGGCTTTGACATTGTAGAGGGCGAGTGTGATCACGCCACTTTCATCGATGACGAAGGTCGATCTCAGGGCTCCGGTGACGGTCGTGCCATAAAGGTTTTTCTCTCCCCAGGCTCCGTATGCGCTGTGGACGCTGTGGTCGCTGTCACTCAGCAGAGAAAAGTTGAGCCCCTCGTGCTGAGCAAAGGTGGCAAGCTTTTCTGGTTCATCGCGCGAGATGCCGATAACTCGGTACCCTGCTGCCGCCAGTGAGTTTAAGCTGTCGCGAAAGTCGCAGGCCTGTGTCGTGCATCCTGGAGTCATCGCCTCTGGATAGAAGTAGACGATGACTTTGTGCCCAGCAAAGTCGGCGAGAGAAACAGGCGCTCCGCTGTGGTCGTCTAGGGTGAATAATGGTGCTGCCGTTCCGGCCTCAAGCCGCTGGGTCATGTTCTCTGCTCTCTGCTGCGCGCACGATCTGTGCGTCTCTTTCTGCCATGCTAATCTTGTTCGTCGGCCCGCAGAAACATTGTGGGCGAGGCACCTCTAGCTCAATTGGCAGAGCAACTGACTCTTAATCAGTGGGTTCCGGGTTCAAGTCCCGGGGGGTGCACCGGCAGGAAGTCCGGTGTCTCGCAGCCCCGCGATCCCCTCCTGGCTCCCTCCGAGCATGGTGGAGACGTGGCGGATGGTTCAGCGGGAGGCTAACGAGTCCTTTCGGTACCATCGTCAGATGATCAATCGCCAGAGGGTGCACCTGGATAAATTCAATCCAGTTGCTGATTCGTTCCTGCCCTACAATCTCACCATGCTCGACTTTGAGCACGCAATGCAGGATGTCTACGAATTTTTCTTCGATATAAGTGATCGCGCCGATAGGTTATGGTCGTTGGGTGGGTCTGGTGTCCCAGCGGTAGCGGGTCCAGGCTTCTCGGATGAGGCGTCTTGTGGTGATGATCGCGGCGGCGAGGGCGATGAATGCGTCGATCACTCGGGTTC
>JBOFDJ010000026.1:0-18376 GCA_051646885.1 Rhodoglobus sp. | reverse complement strand
GCTATTGCCCGATCCAAAGAATTGCTCCACCCCGGGGCCGATGTCATGAATTTCAATCACGAGTCGACCTTGGGGGTCCACCCACGCTGCGCTATGCCGCATTGTCCCGTCGGCATCATTCACGTCACCGAATGAATGGCTGATATTGCTTCCCTCTTGGGCAGTAGATTAGCTCCGAAAAGTGGCAATTCGGGCTACAAAATTTTTGACGCGGGTAAAGTAACTCACTGAGGGCTGATGTCGGTTTCCAGATCTTGGGCGTGTCTGCACAACAGACAATCACCCAACCGCAGCAATACTCTACGCCGAACCCACCACAACGACCTTGATAAAGAAAAGTGTCTATGCACCCGTCACAGTAGCATCAACCGATGCAAGCTTGACCATACCTTCACGGCCAGCGGGGTACCCGAAAACCTGGGTACCGAAAATTGGCCAGCACTACGGCACGAACATGGGAATATTGAGGGCACCACACCATAACGCGCGTGACATCAGGTTACGTTGTCACTTGCACATCTCGGTCATCGCTGATGAGCTAACCCTAGGAGTAAACACGATGACACCACTCGATCACGACACCCGCGACGGGAACTCCCCGGGCCCTGCCGCGCGCCCTGGGCGACCGGCGGCCCGCCCGCACGGGCAGTGGAAGATCGACGGCACCGAACCGCTCAACGCTAACGAGGTATGGAAGCAGCAGGATGGCGGCCTCAGCGTCCGTGAAAGGATCGAGAGCACCTACTCGAAGCACGGTTTCGATTCCATCGACCCCACCGATCTGCACGGGCGCTTTCGCTGGTGGGGTCTCTACACTCAACGCAAGCCCGGCATCGACGGCGGCAAAACCGCCACCCTCGAACCGCATGAACTCGAAGACAAATATTTTATGCTCCGGGTGCGTATCGACGGTGGGCAACTGACAACGCACCAGCTCCGGGTCATTGGCGGCATTTCCACCGAATTCGGGCGTGACACCGCAGACCTCAGCGACCGGCAGAATGTGCAACTACACTGGATCCGGGTTGAAGATGTTCCCGAGATATGGCGTCGACTCGAAGCTGTCGGCCTCGGCACCACCGAAGCCTGCGGTGATGTTCCCCGGGTTGTGCTCGGCTCGCCGGTTGCTGGGATCGCCGCCGATGAACTTATCGACCCGACGCAAGCCATCGCCGAGATCACCGAAAAGTACATCGGCGACCCGGAGCTGGCCAACCTTCCCCGCAAGTTCAAAACTGCCATCACCGGGCACCCCAGCCAAGATGTCGTGCACGAGATTAACGACATTGGTTTGGTCGGCGTCGAACACCCCGAACTGGGTGTCGGCTATGACCTCTGGGTCGGCGGTGGGCTCTCCACCACCCCCAGGCTGGCCGAACGGCTGGGAGTGTTTGTCGCCCCGGAGGCGGTGGCCGAGGTCTGGTACGGGGTCACCTCGATCTTCCGCGACTACGGGTTCCGTCGGCTGCGCAACAAAGCCCGCCTCAAGTTTTTGCTCGCCGAGTGGGGGGTGCAGAAGTTTCGCGAGACGCTCGAAACCGAATATTTGGGCCGCGCCCTGCCCGACGGCCCCGCCGCTGCTACCCCCGCCACCCCCGGAGACCACGTGGGGGTGCATCGGCAAAAGGATGGCCGCTACTACATCGGCGTCACGCCCTACGTTGGGCGGGTATCCGGCACACTGCTGACGACCGTAGCCGACCTGCTAGAGCGCCACGGTTCGCAGCGCCTGCGCACCACACCGCACCAAAAGCTGGTGTTGCTCGATATTGCCGAAACCGACGTTGAGACCTTTATCGGCGAACTCGATGCGCTCGGCCTGTCGGCCCGCCCCAGCCCGTTTCGGCGCAGCACCATCGCCTGCACCGGCATCGAGTTCTGCAAGCTGGCCATCGTCGAGACCAAGCAGAACGCCACTGAGGCCGTGATCGAGCTGGAGAAACGTCTGGCCGGCATCGAGCTGCCCCAGCCAATCAGCCTGCACGTTAACGGTTGCCCCAACTCGTGCGCGCGCATCCAGACCGCTGACATCGGGCTCAAAGGCCAGCTGCTTCCCGACGGCAACGGGGGTCATGAGCCCGGTTTTCAGGTGCACCTCGGGGGTGGCCTGACCTCCCATGATCGGGATGAAGCCGGGCTCGGTCGCACCATTCGCGGCCTCAAGGTGACGGCCGCCAACCTCCCCGACTACGTTGAGAGGCTGGTGCGGCGCTTCCTGGTCGACCGCGAACCAGACGAAACCTTCGCCCAGTGGGCGCACCGCGCAGAAGAAGAGGCACTGCAATGAGCACACCCGAACCGCCAACGAAAAACCTGCGCAGTCATGACGAACTGCGCGCCATCGCCGAGGCGGGTGCCAGCGAGCTCGAGGGTGCCAGCGCCGAGCAGGTCGTCGTCTGGGCCGCCACGGCGGTAGCAGTGGATGCCGCAGCCGTCGCCTGCTCGATGGCCGACGCTGTGCTGCCACATCTGGTTTCACAACAACTGCCCGGCGTTGACGTGCTGTTTCTGGACACCGGCTACCACTTTCCCGAAACCCATGCCACCCGCAATGAGGTCGCCCGCGCCCTCAACGTACGGGTGGTCGATGTTCTGCCAGCGCAGACCGTCGCCGAACAAGACTCCCAGTATGGTGCCGAGCTGTTCGCCCGCGACCCCGGCCTCTGCTGCTCGCTGCGCAAAGTCGCTCCGCTGCAGAATTCCCTAGCCGGCTACGAACTGTGGTTCACCGGAGTGCGCCGCGACGAAGCCCCCACCAGAGCCAACACACCGCTGGTGACCTGGGATGACCGCAACGGCCTCATTAAGGTTAACCCGCTAGCCGCGTGGAGCTTTGATGAACTGCTCGACTACGCGGGCACACATGCCGTGCCCGTTAACCTGCTGATGGCCCATGGCTACCCCTCCATCGGTTGCGCCCCCTGCACCCGACCGGTCGCCGCGGGTGAAGACCCCCGCGCGGGTCGCTGGGCCGGGCTCGCCAAAACCGAATGCGGGCTGCACCTGTGAGCGGCACTCAACCGGCCGTGACCACCCTGAACGGTCACGGCCTCTCGACACTCGATCTTTTGGAGAGCGAGGCCATCCACATCATTCGTGAGGTGGTGGCAGAATTTGAGCGCCCCGTGTTGTTGTTCTCGGGCGGCAAAGACTCTGTGGTGGTGCTGCACTTGGCAACCAAGGCGTTCTGGCCCGGGCGGGTTCCTTTCTCTCTACTCCACGTTGATACCGGACACAACTTTCCTGAGGTTCTCACGTTTCGGGATACCACCGTCGAGCGACTCGGGCTCAGTCTTACCGTCGCCCGCGTGCAGGATTACCTCGACGACGGTCGACTGCACGAGCGCGCCGACGGCACGCGCAATCCACTGCAGACCCTCCCGCTGTTGGACGCGATCACCGGTGGACGGCACGATGCTGTCTTCGGTGGGGCCCGGCGGGACGAAGACAAGGCGCGAGCGAAGGAGCGCATCCTGTCGCTGCGCGATGAGTTCGGCCAATGGGATCCACGCAACCAGCGGCCCGAGCTCTGGAACCTCTACAACGGTCGCCACACCGTCGGCCAGCACGTGCGCGTCTTCCCGATCAGCAACTGGACCGAGCTCGACGTGTGGCGCTACCTGGAACGCGAAAACATTGCCATACCGACGCTCTATTTCGCCCACCAGCGTGAGGTGTATCGCCGTGAGGGTATGTGGCGGGCGGTCACACCGGTGTCACTGCCCTTGGCGGGAGAAACCGTCGAAACCCGCACCGTGCGCTACCGTACTGTTGGCGATATGAGCTGCACAGGTGCCGTCGAGTCGGAGGCCACCACCGTCGCCGATGTGGTGCGCGAGGTCACCCAGACCACTCTCACCGAACGCGGTGCCACCCGCGCCGATGACCGCATCTCGGAGGCCGCCATGGAAGACCGCAAGCGGGACGGATATTTCTGATGAGCTTGACCACCACACCCACCTCACCCGTTACCGCCGGCACCGAGACGCTGTTGCGGTTCGCGACCGCTGGCTCCGTCGATGATGGCAAATCGACACTCGTCGGTCGCCTACTGCACGACTCCAAAGCGATCCTGGCCGACCAGTTGGATGCCGTCACCCGCACCTCGACGGAGCGCGGCTTTGGGGGTGCAGCAGGTGGCATCGACTTTGCCCTGCTGACCGACGGGCTGCGGGCCGAGCGGGAACAGGGCATCACCATCGACGTGGCCTACCGCTACTTTGCGACCGACCGTCGCTCGTTTATCCTCGCCGACTGCCCGGGACATGTGCAGTACACCCGCAATATGGTCACCGGCGCGACCACAGCCGATGCGGTGATCGTCCTGATCGACGGTCGCAAGGGGGTGCTCGAACAAACCAGACGCCACCTGTCGGTGCTGCACCTGCTTCGGGTTCCGCACGTGATTATCGCCGTGAACAAGATCGACCTGCTCGACTACTCCGAGGCCGCCTTCCGGGCTGTTGAGGCCGAGGTGCTCCAGGTCACAAAAGGGCTTGAGCTCGACGATGTGCGCGTCATCCCGGTTTCCGCTCTGGCGGGAGATAACGTCGTCGATTCCTCCGCCGCTACACCCTGGTACGACGGTCCGAGTCTCCTCACCCTGCTCGAAACGCTGCCGACTACCGACGAGATCGAGGCCACTCACGAGGCGTTTCGACTTCCCGTACAGTTGGTAATCCGACCGCAGGGCGCTCTCGCTCCCGGCGTCGACGCTGACAGCCACCGCGACTACCGTGCCTACGCCGGCCAGATCGCCTCGGGCACGATCCGGGTCGGAGACTCGGTTACGGTGTCACCGGGGGGAGCCACCACCACGGTCATCGGAATCGATTTCGCTGGAGCCTCGCTGGACGAGGCGGTCGCACCACAGTCGGTCGCGCTGCGAGTAAGTGACAATCTCGACCTGGCACGCGGTGCGCTGATCTCCGCGACGGGAACCCACACCGCCTCGGTCAAGCAGCTCACGGCCCGCCTATTCTGGCTCGACCCCCGCCCCCTTGCCGCCGGTGCCAGGGTGCTCGTGAAATGGGGGACCGCAACCGTGCAGGCGATTATCGGCGAGGTCACCGGTCGCCGCAACCTCGATACCCTCGCGCTGGAGGAGGCCACCGTTTTGGAGGCCAACGATATCGGTGAGGCCAGCATCCGTCTCTCCTCCGCCCTGCCCATCGAACCCTTCGCGCTTAACCGGCGGGCTGGTGCCTTTCTGGTTATCCATCCCCAGGATGGTGCCACCCTCGCAGCAGGAATCGTCGTCGCTCCGCTCTGAGTGCACCACCGACTCGTCAGGAAAGGAAGCAAGCGTATGAAGCGTTCCACTGTTGTGCGCTTCGGTGTTGTTGCGCTGACGGCACCCCTTCTGCTGAGCGGATGCGCAACCGCAACAAACGCGGCGACCACCGATCTCGGGCCGGCCAAAGAAGTGCGGCTTGCCTACTTCTCCAACGTGACCCACGCCCCTGCCCTGGTCGGCCTGGAGCAGGGTTTATTCGAGGATGCGCTCGGCAACACCGCCCTCACGACCCAGGTTTTTAGCGCAGGTCCGGCCACCATCGAGGCGGTCAGCGCTGGGGCGGTGGATGCCGCATACATCGGTCCTTCGCCGGCGATCAACACCTACCTCAGAAGCGGTGGTGCCTCAGCGGTCATTGTCGCGGGGGCAACCAACGGGGGTGCGGCCTTGGTCGTACGTGAGGGTATTGATGACGCATCCGATCTGGCAGGAATGACTGTGGCCACTCCACAGCTCGGTAATACACAGGATGTGGCCTTGCGTTCCTGGTTGGCCGATCAAGGCCTAGAGTCGAATACCATGGGTGGTGGTGAAGTTCTCATCCAACCCAGCGACAACTCGGATACCTTCACTCTCTTCAGCACCGGCAAGCTCGATGGTGCCTGGGTGCCGGAGCCATGGGTCTCACGGCTGATACTCGATGCCGACGCGCATGTGCTCGTTGATGAGGCATCGCTCTGGCCCGACGGCGCATTTCCCACCACTGTGCTGCTGGTCAATAAAAAATTCCTCGTCGAGCATCCCGATACCGTCGAGGCGCTGATCGAAGGTCATGTGTCCGCGGTGAGCTGGCTCGCAGCAAACCCGGACTCCGCAGCCACAGTGATCAACAAGAGACTGCGAGCCGAGACCGGTAAAGCCTTAGCCGACGATGTGCTTGCGCGGGCGCTCAACAAGGTGCGCTTTTCGACGGACCCGCTGGCCGCGACATTCCCCACCCTCGCGGATCGCGCGGTCGCGGTCAATACCGGCATCGAAGGCGAACTGAACGGAATCTTCGACCTCAGGATGCTCAACCGAGCACTCAGCGCTGCAGATGGTGAGCCGGTCTCTGCCGCAGGCCTAGGCAAGGAGTAGACGATGACCACCGCCATCGAGCTCAACCAGGTAAGCAAGCGCTACAACAGCAGCGATCCCCCCGTGCTCGACGATGTCTCACTGTCGATCACTCAAGGTGAATTTGTATGTCTGCTCGGCGCATCCGGCTGTGGAAAATCGACGCTACTGAACATTATCGCCGGGCTCGAAAAACCCAGCTCAGGCTCAGTGGCGGTGGCGGGTGGACATGCCGCCATGATGTTTCAGGATGCCGCGCTCTTTCCCTGGCTCTCCGCACGCAAGAACGTCGAGCTCGCCTTGGCGCTGCGCGACGTTCCGCGGCCAAGTCGGCGAGCCACCGCGCTCGAACTGCTCGATCTAGTCAACCTCTCGGATGCCGCCGAGAAACGCCCACACGAGCTCTCCGGTGGCATGCGCCAACGGGTAGCGCTCGCTCGCTCGCTCGCTCAGGACCGCCCCGTGCTGCTCATGGACGAGCCCTTCGCCGCACTCGACGCCATCACCCGTGACCTGCTGCACGAACAACTCGAACGGGTATGGCGGCGGACCGGACGCACTATCGTCTTTGTGACCCATAACGTTCGTGAAGCTGCCCGCCTCGGTGGTCGAGTGCTCCTCATGTCGTCACGACCAGGGAGTATTGTCAACGAGTGGCGAATTGCCGATCAAGGCCCGCGCCGCATTGAATCACCGGAAGTGGCCGCGCTCGCCATCGAAATCACTGAGGAACTGCGCAAGGAGATCCGTCGCAATGCCGCGTAACACCGTGGAGCCGCGTGCCGCCGAGGAGCAGCCAGAGAACGACCTGCGCGTTCTTGAATCGGGTCTCGATTCACTCCAGTCGAGCCGCTCGCCAGCAAAACGCCGCTGGCAGCGGGCTCTCAGCGGCGTACTTCCGCCCGTCGTATTGCTCCTGGTACTCCTCCTTGCCTGGCAGCTCTATGTGCTGATCGTTGCCCCTCGTCCAGACCTGGCACCCGGCCCGTTCGCTGTCGCTGGCTCCATCGCGCAGGCTTGGGACAGCGGACGAATTCAGATCGCAGTGACCACAAGCCTCCACCGCGCACTCATCGGATTCCTCATCGCCGTCGTCATCGGGAGCGTGTTAGGCCTGCTGCTGGCCGAGGCGCGTCTGCTTCGCCGAGCACTCGGCCCTCTCATCTCGGGGCTACAAGTATTGCCCTCCGTCGCCTGGGTTCCCGCCGCTATCATCTGGTTTGGTCTCACCGATGCAACCGTCTACTTCGTCGTCATCATGGGGGCAGCGCCCTCCATCGCCAACGGACTCCTCTCCGGGGTGGATCAGGTACCCCCACAGTTGCGACGCGTGGGGCGAGTACTCGGTGCCTCCCGTCTACAGCAGGCATTTCTCATCGTGCTGCCCGCCGCGCTGCCCGGATTCATCGGAGGTCTCAAACAGGGCTGGGCCTTCTCGTGGCGTTCCCTGATGGCCGCCGAAATCATCGCGACCGGTGGTTCCATCGGCTTCGGCCTCGGGGCCATGCTCGAACAGAGCCGAGAACTTGCCGACCTCAGTGCCGTTTTGGTGACCATTCTCCTCATATTGGCGATCGGGATTCTGGTCGAGCTGCTGGTTTTTGCCCCGGTCGAGCGACGCCTGCTTCGTGGACGCGGCTTGCTACTGCCGGCGGGATCACGATGAGCCAACCCGGGCGGGTAGCGCTCGTGGGCGGCGGGCCGGGAGATCCCGAATTGATCACGGTACGCGGCAGGCACCTGCTGGAGCGCGCGGATGTGGTCGTCACCGACAGGCTCGGCCCACGGGCACTGCTGGAAGGGCTGCGCCCGGGCGTGATCGTCATTGATGTCGGAAAACTACCGAGTCACCACCCCATCCCGCAGCCTGAGATCAATGCCCTGCTCGTGGAGCATGCCCGAGCCGGGCGAGCAGTCGTACGGCTCAAAGGCGGGGATCCCTATGTGTTCGGTCGTGGCGGGGAAGAAGCCGAATACTGTCGAGAGCATGGCGTTGAGGTGGAGGTCGTTCCTGGAGTGACCAGCGCGATTTCGGTTCCGGCTGCGGTGGGCATCCCGCTCACCCATCGCGGGGTCGCTACCGGTTTCACTGTGGTGACCGGACACGAAGAACTGATCGATATTCCCGGCGGCAGCAACCACACGCTAGTGGTGCTCATGGGGGTCAGTGGGCTTGCGGGCTCGGCGGCCCGGCTTGCCGCCGGTGGTCGGGGGCCCGACTGCCCAGTGGCCATCATTGAAGACGGTTATGGCGCGAATCAGCGCGTGACCATAGCAACCCTGGGAAGCATCGGTGCCCTGGCAGCGATTCGGGGAGTCAGATCCCCCGCCGTGATCGTCATCGGCGATGTGGTGCGCCTTAGCCCCCACGCGGCGGAGGCGCTGCCCTAGCTACCTCGCTACCCGGGAGCTGCCGCAACCTTGACCGTCACACCGCCGGGGTCAACCCAGGTGTGAACGCTGATGGCTTGGCCAAATTTATCGCCGTCAAGCTGAAACTCCTGCGGCGCATCCACCGTGATCCGCAGGGAAGCGCCCCTGATGTAGAGGACATCGCGAACGTCAGCAGAGAGGTCGATAATCTTTCGACCGATCACCGACTTGCGCAGCACGCCGTTCTCCCACGCAACCTTACGCCACACCTTGGCCCAGCCGAACGGGCCGCGGGGGCGCAGTGCGACGATATCGAGGATGCCGTCGTCTGGTTGTGCTTCCGGCATCAGCAGCAGGCCGCCGGGCAGCATCCCGCAGTTGCCGATCATCATGGAGTGCGCCTTGAGTGACCTCAGCGGCTCCTGGTCGAGCTGGTATGACACCCTGATCGGCTTCAGTTCGGGAAGCGAGCGAGCGATCCCATCAACATAGGCAAGCCATCCCACGGCTTTCTTCAGGCTGGTGTTGGTGTTCTTAATCATTGTCGCATCAAGGCCAAGACCCGCCATCACAAGAAATGCATGCTCACGTGACTGACCATCGGTGCGCACGATCCTTGCCATGCCAATATCGATATCGCGACGAACGTCACCGAAGGCAATGGCCACGCTGGCATCAAGGTCAGAGAGCGGAAGACCAAGGTTACGGGCCAACAGATTGCCGGTTCCGGAGGGAAGCACCGCCAGTTCGACACCACTATCACGAAGCCCCTCGGCAACAGCGCGGACCGTGCCATCGCCTCCCGCGGCGAGCACTAGGTCAGCCCCCTCACGCAGTGCACGAGCCGTTGCGCCCTGGCCGGCATCCTGTTCAGACGTGGTGAACCAGGCAGTCGGCTCCCAGCCTGCCGCCTTCTCTGCGACCGTTACGGCAGCCTCCAACACATCAATATCGACCTTGAGAGGGTTGTACACCACTGCGGCACGCTTCGGTTGCCGGGTGGGTTTCGTGTTCACACCACCCACGCTACGGCACGCTCTGCACAATATGTATCGGGATGATTCACCCACCGTCTCTGCGCGCACAGTAGCGTGTCATCATGGCTGACAACGTTCCCGACAATGAGGTCGTGGCATCCACTCCCCCGACGACTCCCGACACCGGCGGCAGCGGCGATACCGGCGGCAGTCCGACCATCGGGCTCGATCTCCAGGCGGGCAAGATCATCCCCCGGAAGCAGGTGCGATCATGGGCACTCTGGGACTGGGCCGCACAGCCATTCAACTCGGTGATTCTGAGCTTTGTGTTTGTGGCCATCTACCTGGTCGGGCCGAATTTTCTTGGCCCCGAGATCGCCGCGCTGCCACAAGATGACCCCGCCTATACCGCAGGCATTGCCCGACTCTCCAGCGCACTGGGGTGGGCGATCACTGCTGCGGGAGCCCTGATCTTTCTACTCGCTCCCGTTCTGGGGCAGCGCGCCGATGTCTCCGGTCGGCGAAAATTTTGGCTGGCCATCTACACCGGCCTGCTGGTGCTCTCGATGGCAGCTTTGTTCTTTGTGCAGGGTGCTCCGGCCTTCTTTGTGCTCGGAATATCTCTGGTAGCGCTCGGCATCGTCTTCAGCGAGATCGCGGGCGTGAACTACAATGCCATGCTCGTGCAGGTGTCGACGCCGCGCACGGTTGGTGCCATCAGCGGCCTCGGCTGGGGGCTGGGCTACCTCGGGGGCATTGTGGCGCTGGTACTGATCGTCGTCTCCGATCAGGTGTTCGGATGGTACGGCCTACCTACCGAGAATGGCCTCATTTATCGGGTGATCGCGGTCGGTTGTGCTCTCTGGACCATTGTTTTTTCGCTACCGATCTTCCTGAATGTTCCCGAAATTCCGGCGGCGGCAAAGCGCGAAAGGGTGAGCTTCTTCAGGAGCTACGCCGTTCTTGTCAACGATATTGTGGCGCTGTTTCGAGAGAGTCGTCACACCTTCTGGTTCCTGATCGCGAGCGCCGTGTATCGGGATGGCCTGGCCGGCGTCTTCGCCTTCGGAGCGATCATCGCCACAGGGACATTCCAGTTCTCGGCCACCGAGGTGCTGGTCTTCGGCATCGCTGCCAACCTCATTGCGGGGGTGAGCACCATTGTGTCCGGTCGAGTCGATGACCGGTTCGGCCCACGCGCCGTGGTGCTGTTCTCACTCACGGGGCTCGTGGCCGCAGGCCTCGGTGTTTTTTTACTCCATGACGAGGGAAAAACAGTCTTCTGGATCGGCGGACTGCTGCTGACGATTTTTGTCGGCCCGGCACAAGCGGCCTCGCGATCACTGCTGGCGCGAGTAACACCGGCGGGCCGTGAAAGTGAAATCTTTGGCCTCTGGGCAACAACCGGTCGCGCCGCAAGCTTCATCTCACCGCTGCTGTGGAGTTCACTCATCGCCATCACCGGGGCACAGTATTGGGGAATCCTGGGGCTCGTGCTGGTGCTCGCGGTCGGACTGGTGCTCATCCTGCTCGTCAAGCTGCCCGAGCTGCGCCCTGGCCATGAGCGGCACGATCCGGCAGGGTAGAGTCATGACCGACACTGCCGCCCTAACCACCAAAGCCGAACTGCTCCGCTCACTGCACATCCCCGGAACCCCCCTGATTCTCAGCAATGTCTGGGATGCGATCACCGCAAAAACTGTTGCGGTCGCCGCCGGGGTGAAAGCCATCGCCACTGCCAGCCATGCCGTGAGTTTCGCCCATGGGGTCGATGATGGCGAAGGCCTCAGCGTCGAGCAGGCCCTCGCGGTCGCGAGAGTGGTCGCCTCGGCTGTCGAGCTTCCGGTCAGCGTCGACTTCGAAAAAGGCTACGCCCCGGATGCCGCGGGCGTGCAGCGCAACGTCGAACTCCTGCTGGCGACCGGAGCTGTCGGGCTCAACATCGAAGACAGCATCGGCCCGACCAAGGCACCGCTGTTCGACGTCGACACCGCGGCGGCACGTGTCGCAGCGGCACGGAATGCGGGCGAGGCGACCGGCATCCCTATTGTCATCAATGCGCGGGTCGACGTGCTCGCGGGCGGTGGTGAGTGGAGCGATATGGTGACCCGCGCCAATGCCTACCTGGCCGCGGGCGCTGACTGCATCTTCGTCCTCGGTTTGAGCGATGAGGCTGCGGTCGCGAGGGCTATCGCCGCGATCCACGGAAAGGTCTCTGTTGTCTCGGGGCCATCGTCGGTGGCGCTGACACGGCTGGCCGAGCTGGGTGTGTCGCGCGTGAGCTTTGGTCCGGGCATCCTGGGTCTCACCCTGGCGCACCTGCAGGATGCCGCAACACAACTGACCGCGCTCGGCGAGTACCCCACAGAACTCGGCTTCCGCTACTGACCGCCTGGCTAAACCCTCTGTAACCGTGGCACCGGTACCCTACGCCACGCGGCGGGAGTCGCGAACCACATGGCGGGACTTGTTTACGTGCGGCGGGAGTCGCTACTCCCGCCGCACGTATGTTTCTCCCGCCACGAGGGTACGGATGCGGGCGGGCACTCACCGGCGGGAGGGCGCGCGGCGAGAGCAGATCTGCTCGGGATGCGCCGGTCATATTCCCAGCGGAAGCTCTGAGGCATAGGGTCGAGGTATGGATAATCCTCGACCAATCGGATACTGGCTCACGCTCGTCAACCGCCTCATCGATGAACAATTCGCCGCAACCCTTGACGAGCATGGTGTCACCCGCCGCCAGTGGCAGCTATTGAACGTGCTCTCCAGGAACACGTCCACGGTGGAACAACTGGACTCAGCACTGGCCCCTTTTCTGTCAGCCGAAACCCCCGACCAGGCCGCCGAAAGCTCGACCGAGCATCTGGCCGAACTGGTGGAAAGCGCCTGGGTGGACTCCACACCCGCCGGATATCAACTCACCGACCGCGGTCACGCGGCATTTAGCCGGCTAGCCGAGGTGGTCACCCAACAGCGAACCACCATCACCGAGGGCATCACAACGCAAGAATACGAGAGCACAATTTCTGTTCTGGAGCGGATGGCCGACAACATTCAGACCCACCGCTAACGGCCCAGCACCCAAGCGATCATCAGCATGGTGACCAGGAACCCGGTCACAAAATTGAGGAGCAGAAATCGCCTCCAACCACGATGGGCCGAAGTGGATGCGGCATCCGTCACAGTCCAGAACGGCGCACACATCGCAGCATAGGGCAACACCAAGATTGCCGCGAGCGGGGTCGGCCAGCTCGTGAACAATAGGAGCACCCCGCCGAGAAGGTAGGCCATCACCGACAAGCGAACCGTACCGCGAGCGCCAAACACGGTGGCGATCGAAGAGATCCCACCCTCGCGGTCGGCGATAATATCCTGCACAGCACCAAAGGCGTGCGAGGCCATTCCCCACAAAAAAAAGGCCGCCAGCAGCGCCCAGAGCTGGGGGGTGAACACGGCACCGGTCAGTACCAGAGCGTACACAGCAGGCGACACAAAATGGGTGCTCGACGTCAGCGAATCCAGGACCGGTTTCTCTTTGAATCGCAGGCCGGCTGCCGAGTACGCCACCAGCGCGACCATGCTGATCGCCAGCACCAGCCAGCTCAGCGGGGTTCCTACCGCCACTAGATACGCCAGAAACGGCACGGTGGTCACCACAGCGGCGATGATGGTAGGCCGATGCATCCGTCGATCAAGCAGCGCACCCTCAACACCACCTTTGCGCGGGTTGCGCAGATCAGATTCGTAGTCGAACACATCATTGATGCCATACATCGCGAGGTTGTAGGGAACCAGAAAGAAGAACGTTCCGAGCACCAGGGTCGCGTCGATCTGACCGACCGTCAGCAGATAGGCACTCGCGAACGGAAAGGCGGTATTGACCCAACTCAGCGGACGGGATGACACCAACAGTGCCCTAAACATGGTCACCGCCCGACTCGGCTCGGTCGCGAGGGCGCAGCAGCACCCAGAGACACGGCAGCCCGATCACCGCCGCCACCGCGTAAGCAAAATCTTCTAGGGGGGCCAGGCCGATAAAAACACCGCTGATCAGTGCCTGGTCGTAGGCAACCAGGCCCACAGCGATCATCACGTTATCGAAGAGGGCAGTCATCGCCAGCACCACCACCGCGATCACCGCGACCGACACCCAGCGCACTCTGCGAGCAGCGAGGATCGCCAGCCCCGCGACCACCGCAAGAAATATCGCGTTGAGCGACCAGTAGGTCATGCTGTGGTCTTCCGTCGACGTGCGCGCACACCACCCAGAACACAGGATGCCGCGCCGAAAGCGTTCATCGTCAGATAGCACAGCAGCGTCAGAAAGAAAATTTCCTCCACCGGCACTTCGGGTGCCACCTGCAGCCCAGTCATGAACACGGTCTCGCCGCGGAAGAAAATCCCCAGGCTCACCCCGGCCAGATCCCAGGCGAAAAAAAACAACACACCCGCTAGCAGGACGACGGCCGCGCGACGCCCGTCGCGCCAGAAAAACAGCCGGAAGCGCCGATCAAGCATCACCATACCGGTGAGGGCGATCAGCAGTGCGACAAGATAAAGAAGGCTCACGGCGCTTCACGGAGGCTGGGAAGTAGCGGCTCAGCAAGTGGCTCCGTCGAGGTATCGCCGCGCAGTCGTTTGAGCAGCACTTCGGCGCTGATCAGGCACATGGGCAGGCCAATGCCCGGGATCGTCGAACCGCCGACGTAATACAAGCCAGCGACTTTTTTAGACTTATTTCCGGCCCGAAAGAACGCACTCTGCTTGAGGGTGTGGGCCGGGCCCAGCGCGGTGCCACGCCAGGCATGCAACTCAGTGGCAAAGTCGGCAGGGCCTACAGTGCGCCGCAGGGTCACCCGGGAGGCGAGATCCGGGATCCCCGTCCACTGTGCAATCTGCGCGATCACCGCATCGGCCAGCACTTCGATACGGGTGTCACCATCGCCATCAGTATCACCGCGGCCAATGCTTGGGTCGGCGGGAATCGGAACGAGAACAAAGAGGTTCTCGAAACCCTCGGGCGCGACATCCGGATCAACTCCAGAGGGCTTACAAATATAGAGTGATGCCGGGCTCGGCACCCTGGGCGTCTCGCCAAAAATTGCCTCGAAGCCTTTCTCCCACTCCCGGGTGAACAGCAGGCTGTGATGCTCAAGCTCGGGCAGTTTGCCCTCGACACCCAGGTAAAGCAGCAACGCGCTAGGGCCGGGCATTGCACTGTCCCAGTAGCGCTGCGGGTAGCTCTGGTGCTGAGGCTCCAATAGCTGGGTTTCGGTGTGGTGGAGATCGGCGGCGGCGACGACGATCTCGGCACTGAGCGAACGGGACATTCCCCTGGCGTCGATATAGTCAACCCCGGTGGCCACACCATCTTCTACAAGAATCCGGCTGACTTCAGCCTCCGTGATGATCGTGACGCCCTCGGCTTTCGCCAAGGCGGCGATACTCCCGATCACGCGGGTGAAGCCGCCCATGGGGTAGAGCACGCCATCCTCAAGGTCGAGGTGGCTCATCAGGTGGTACATGCTCGGAGTGAGGTATGGCGACGACCCCAGAAACACCGCGGGGTAGCCGAGCAGCTGCCGCAGCCGGTGATCGCGAAACTGACGCCCTACCAGTGACGATAGCGGTTCGAGCAGCAGTCTCATGAACTTAGGTGCCCTGAGCAGCACATCCTTTCGAGCGCTGGAGCGGATGTCAGCAAAGGTGGTGTAGAGAAACCTCAGCTTGGCCAGCTCGTACACCTCGCGCGCGGAGTCCAGGTAGCGCCGCAGTCTGCGGCCAGCCCCCTCCTCGATGCTCTCGAACAGTGCCATGTTCTCGGACACCGCAGCGGAAACATCAACCGGCTCCTGCTGGCCCTCGAAGAACACCCGGTAGCCGGGGTCGAGGGTCACAAGATCAAGCTGCTGTGCCGCGCTGGTGCCCAGCAGCTTATAGAAATGATCGAAGACCTCCGGCATGAGATACCAGGAGGGGCCGGTGTCAAACCGAAAACCGTCACGCTCCCAGGAGCCTGCCCGACCACCCACCTCAGGAAGTCCCTCCAGCAGAGTAACCTCGTGACCGTCGCGCGCCAGCAGCGCAGCGCTGGCCAGCCCGGCAATACCACCACCGATGATCACGACACGGCTCATGGTCGAGCCCCACACACTGCGGCGAGCGCCAGCCGCGCCTTCACCGGATTGGGCACCCGGATTCGGGTATGAATGAGTTGGGTTGCTGGGGTGGCCCGCAGTCGGGTGGAAAGCTCCGCGAACAGGGTTTGGGCCAGGGTGACCGCGCGGCGTGAGCTACGGGGTAGCTCGGGGACGATGGCCGCCGACACAGCAAGGTCAGCGTCAATATCGTCGAGCAGGCGAAGCTTGGTCTTCTCGTTGAAGGTGCTGATCGAGACATCCGGAAAATAGCTGCGACCGAGGGTGCCAAAATCGGCGGAAAGGTCACGCAAGAAGTTCACTTTCTGAAACGCTGCACCGAGGGCACGAGCCCCCGCCTCAAACCGGGGCAGGTCGGTCACGGTCTCGCCGTGCAAGAAGGCACGCAGACACATCAGGCCGACCACCTCGGCCGAGCCGTAGACATAGCGCTCAAAACTGGCCTGGTCGTGCTGCTTCTGGCTGAGATCCATGCGCATCGACTCGAAAAAAGGGGCGGTCAGCTCGCTGCCGATATCGAGCTCGCGGGCGGAGCGAGCGAAAGCGTGCACCACCAGATTGGCACTAAAGCCCTGCTTCATCGCGGTCTCAGTCTCGGCCTCCAGCCCATCGAGCACCTGACCGGCAGCAAGCGGGTCAAGGCCCGCTTCTTCTGCTGCACCGTCGACAATTTCGTCGGCAACCCGCACCAGAGCATAAATGTTTTCGACCTGCTGGCGAACCTCGGTGCCAAGCAAGCGCGAGGCAAGCCCAAAGGAGGTCGAATACCGACGGATAACGATGCCGGCAGTTTCTTCGGCAACCCGGCTATACAAACTGAGTCTGGCGACGGCGGCACCGCGCGTACCCTGGGTGGCGCTCATTTCACCCTCCCCAATACGGCATCAGCAACCGGATGCAGTTCTTCGCGCAACGACTGGGGGATGTGTGGCTCGGCCAGCCGAGCCAGGGCACGGTTGGCATAAAAACGCGCCAAGCCTTCCGCGAACGACCGAGCACCACAGCCGATCAGCACGTCTCGCATACTCTGGGCCTGAGCATCGGTCAGCTCTGGATCGCCCAGCAGGTGCGCGACCGCAGCCCATTCCCGAGTGCTCGTCGCGTAGGCGATCAGCACGGTGCGCTTTCCTTCGCGCAGGTCACCTGTGGTGGTTTTTCCGGTCTGCTCCTCCAGACCAAAAACTCCGAGCAGGTCGTCAACAATCTGGTAGGCGATACCAATTTCACGACCGAAATCACCCAGAGTGGTGACTACCTCCTCGGAGGCTCCGGCGAGAATCGCACCGGCCTGAAGTGGGCACTCAAAGGAATAGACCGCGGTTTTGAAACGCTCCATGGTCAGGATGTCGTCGACCCGCGGCACCTCGGGGGCCGACTGGAAATCCACGTCGATCAGTTCACCGGCGGCGGAGGCGAACAATGCGTCATCCATCACCTCAATGAGACGGGTGCGAGTGTGGTCGGCGACACCGCTGCGGTCGATCAGTCGATACGAGTTGAACAAGGCCAGATCGCCAGCAATAATCGCCGCCGAGATTCCGCTGTGCTCGGCCACTCGCGGGCTCGCCCCCGCTGCGGTCGCCCGGTCACGGTAGCTACCCGAAATATTGGGCACGCCGCGACGGGTGAAATCGTGGTCAATCACATCATCGTGAACGATCAGGGCGGTATGAAGAAGCTCAAAGGCCGCGCCCACATTGGCGGCAGCCTCCAGGTCGGATCCGCCCAACGACTGGTATGCGCACATCACCATCCGCGGACGAAAACGCTTACCACCGACCGTGTTGCTCTCCAGAGTGCGCCACAGCTGGACGTACTGCGGGCCGAAGGCGGCAGCCCGGTTCTTGGCTAGGCTAAAGAAACGCGCCAGCACGGCGTCAACCTGCTCCTGGGTCTCTTTCGAGAGGTCGAGCAGCCCTGAGCTATCCATATAAGGCAGACTACCGCGATGAGCACCGATCACAGTGAACTGGTGGTGCTGCTCGACAACGAGGCCCAGCCGATTGGTGTGGCCGATAAGCTCGGCGTGCACACCACCGACACCGCTCTTCACCTCGCTTTTTCGTGTCACGTGTACAACTCCTCGGGCCAGGTTTTGGTCACCAGGCGAGCGCTGTCCAAACTGACCTGGCCGGGAGTGTGGACCAACTCCTTTTGTGGGCATCCGGCACCCGGGGAGCGAATGGATGTCGCCCTCCACCGCCGCGCTGAGCAGGAGTTGGGCATCCGCATCACCGGGCTGCAGGTGATGTTGCCCGATTTCCGGTATCGCGCTGTCGACGCATCCGGGATCGTGGAAAACGAGGTGTGCCCGGTGTATCGAGCGGTCACCGAGGATGCCGTGGTGCCGAATCCCGCCGAGGTCGAGGAATTCGCCTGGGTCGCGCCCGAGTCACTGCACGCCGCGGTCGCCGCTGCCCCCTACGCCTTCAGCCCGTGGTTATGCTGGCAGCTTGAGCAGCTCGGTCGCTGAACCCCGGCGGCCCGGTTGCGGCACCTGCCTGGTTCCACCCGCC
>JBOFDJ010000025.1:0-13014 GCA_051646885.1 Rhodoglobus sp. | reverse complement strand
TAACGCGGAACACTATCTCGCGGATGCCGTAGAGCGGCTCACGCGGCAATCGAATCAACAGATCGAGATTGTGGTTGTTGATGATGGCTCCTCCGACCGCACCGCAGAGATTGCCCGGCACTGGGCCGCACAATCTGATCGAGTCGTCTTCGTTCCCCTTGCACAGAATGTGGGTGTGGCACGGGCGCGTGAGCAGGCTGTTCTGGCAAGTCGAGGTGAATTTCTCTGGTTCGTGGATGCTGATGATCAGTGGAGTGAACGCGCCGTAGAAACCATGCTCGCCGCGGCGAGCCAGTCGGCGGCTGATGTTGTTGTGGCGGGAGCCGTTTATGTGTTTCCGGATGACCGAGTCAAAGCGGTGGGGCTGCGCCTATCTAGCGGACCGTTCTCTGCACCCGAGGCATTCCGACTCTTCCTCACGGGAAGCATCACCGGCCATCTGTGGAACAAACTTTTCCGGCGCTCGCTGGCCCGTTCCGTGGAGTTCACCCCGGCGCGGGTGCACTCCGATCAGGCGATGGTGGCCCAGTTTTTGGCGGCAGCGCGCTCCGTGGTGTCTATTGAGGATGTGGTCTACCGTTACGTGCTGCGATCCGGCTCCATCATTAGGTCGGGGACGCCGCGTTCAGAATCCTTAACGATGGTTTCTTCGACCGTGGCTCGCGCCGCAGAAAGACTTGACCCGCTCCTGTTGAGCGGCGATGAGTACGGTTATTACCGGCTGTGGTTTATCGCGATGAGTGCTGTGAAGGATGCTACATCCGGAGTGTACCCCGGCCAGGAGGCTGCCCGGCACCTCGCGCAGGCCCGCGCGCAGATCACTCTGAGGGGAATCCGCATCATGATTCGACGGCGCGAGATTAAGCGCCTGGCTTTGGTTTTCGCAGCGAAAACCTCGGTGCCTCTCTACCGCTATCTCATGTCACGTGGTAATGCACGAGCGTAGCGTGGTATGGATTAGCTGAGCCATCGCTGGAAGGCCGCCATCATGTCGAGGCTGGTCCACGAGGGAACCTGATGCCCGCCACCGAGGTAGAAGCGGCTGGAGTTCTCTATCGCGTATCCCTGGATTTTGTTGATCAGGGCGAGACCGTGATCTGTCGAGGGAACGATAGGGTCCGGCTCAGATGGATCGGCGCAGGCCACGCGGATCCGGGAACCAGCCCAGAACTCTGGGCCCAATCGCGCGGGATTCGAGGCAGCAACGAGTGCAGGGTCGTTGTTATAGGCGAGTCCGATCCGCGCCGGATCCGTTGCGTAGAGTTTCTCCATATCGTAGGAGCCGCTCGCGAGATACATTCCACGAACCTGCGGTATTAGTTTTTCTGCGTAGGTGGCGCAGGCGAGGGAGCCACCGCCGGAGTTGGCCCTGAGCAGGTTGACTCCGACGGAGAACACTGAACTCATGTAAGTCCAACCGTTGCGCTGTGCCGTTTGTGCTATCACATTTGTGTATTGACTCCCGCCGGCATTCTGGCAGATGGTCACAGCGCCCTGATCGACACAGAGCTCAGAGGAGTATTTGAAAGCGCTGCTCAGAGCGCTGTGGGAGCTTCCTGCCGCGTGGTAAAACCACACCACACCAACTCTGTTGGTGCTGCCGGGAATTGCGGTCCAGGGAATCATTAGTCGCGCGAGATCACCGTTAATGGAAACCAGGACGTTCTCGTATGGAACCTTTCCTATCCGCGTGATCTGGTTGGTGAGCCTCGATATTTCGCCAGGAAGTAGGGGGATAGGGCTCGTCGTCGCGAAAGCTGACCCACTGGTCATGTTGGTCATGACGAGTGTCGCTGCTCCCGCCGCAGCAATTTTGAGGATGTGACGCCGTGCGATTCTCCCTCCCTGAGAATCAATCGGCTGAGAAAAATTGCCTGCCTTCATTACATCCTTTTCATTAGTAAGCACCATCTCGCGCCAACACTGCACGGGCTGTTCGCCAGAGTATTGCGATATCGCCCAGCATTGACCAGTTCTCTACATAATAGAGGTCGAGCCTGACGCTCTCTTCCCAGGACAGATTGGAGCGACCGCTGACTTGCCACAGCCCGGTGATTCCGGGCTTCATGAGAAACCGCCGGTGTACGTGCTGCTCATATTGGTCGACCTCAGTCAACAGCGGTGGTCTCGGCCCGATCAATGACATGTCACCCTTGAACACGTTAAAGAGTTGTGGAAGTTCATCGATGCTGAAGCGGCGTAAAAAAGAGCCAATGGGCGTGATCCGTGGGTCATCCTTCATCTTGAACAGAACCGAGTTGCCCTCTTCTCGTTGACGAGCCTTGAGATTCTCGAGAACTTCTTCTGCATTGATCACCATCGACCTGAACTTCAGCATCGAAAATGTGGTGCCTTGAAGGCCTACCCGTGTTTGACGAAACAGTGCTGATCCCGGGGTGGATAATCTGACGCTCATACTCACCACCAGAAGTAGCGGTGCAAAAAAGACGATCAGTGCGCCGCTGACCAGGATGTCGAATATCCGTTTCTGTATAAGCTGTTTGCCGTCAAAGCGAGGGGTTTCCACATGGATCAGAGGGAAACCGGCGACGGGACGCATATGGATGCGAGGCCCTCCGATATCCGTCAGGCTCGGTGCAACAATGAGATGCTGACGCCCTGGTTCGAGCGACCAACTGAGCTCCCGAATTCTTTTTGGGGTGAGCTCGTCTGAGCTGGTGATGGCCACGGTGTCTGCACCTGATGTTTTTAAGGCGGCCTCCAGATGTTTCAGATGACCGACAACGGGTATTTTTGTGCCGGGCAGGTGGCCTGCAGTGAGCCCGGTCGGTACCACTGCGCCGACGACCAGATAGCCCGCAGCGGGTTGTTTGGACAACTCCCGTGTTATGTGGACCACGGACTCGAATGACCCAACGAGCAAAACTCGTGCTGAGTACTCTCCGGCCCGCCTGCGGGCCTTCAGCCAGCGCCTCCACGACAGTCGACCGACGATGAGCAAAACAATCCCCAAGGGGAAGGCAAAGAGAACATAAGATCGACCAACATCTGAATCCATGGCGTAGCAGGTAATCGCGAACACTGCAAAAAGCAGGATGCTGGCATCCACAATTCGGCGGTATTCGGTTGTTCCCGTTCCCATTACCCGGGGATCCCGAGTTCCGAAGCCTGCCAGGCAGAGTGTCCAGAGTCCCAGCACCACTACCGAGATAAGTGAAGGGTTTTCGAGCGGGGACCTCAGGGAGATTGCTTCTCCAGCGAACTGTGCCAACCCTTGGGTGAACTGTGCCCAGTCAAAATCGGCAACCGCATACTGTGCCACGAGTACCGCAAGTAACATCGCGAGCACATCGGTGATCATCAACCGTCGGGCGTGAAAAACTCTCCAGTTTTCGTCTTTATGCGTCACAGGCGAGGAGGGAGGCGGTGTTGGTATTGGCAGCACCGTCGGAGCCGGCGTCAATGATCGGGAGTCTAGTTGGGCATGCTGGTCGGTGAACGTATTGGTCATTGTTGCCCCCGTTGGCGACGTGAGGAGCACCCTGGCTCCAGTGATTTAAACGGAAGGGGCACTACCGCCCCGAACATCTGAGGGCCCCATCGCCCTGGAGTTACCTAGTCTACTGACTTAGTTGTCTAGGTTATAAGACTCTATCGAGGGATTTCCTGAATGCCGCTGGCGATACGCCACAGTTAATATGCTATTTACGGAACGGTTCCTCGTGACGGTCGCAGGACACTAATCGCTGCAGCGACGCAAATCGAGGCTCGATAAATTCGGATGTTGTGGCCTGCTATACCGCAGCGGGTAGCACGTGGACGCGGGCAATATCTATAAGGATGTCTTCAATATGAGCAGGGCTGTTTATCGTGCTGTTGTTGTCACCGGTGCATCGACCGGCATTGGGTACGCCACCGTATCAATTTTGGTGAAGGCGGGCCACACGGTCTTTCCTGCGGTCCGTAAGGGGCACGATGCCGAACGCTTGAAATCAGAATTTGGTGACCGTGTGAGGCCGCTGGTATTCGACGTTACCGATGTATTGGCCATCGCAAAGGCGGCAGAAACGGTCAGGGAATCACTAAGTTCGCAAACCTTATTCGGACTTGTCAACAACGCTGGCATCGCAGTTCCTGGGCCTCTTGTGCACCTTCCGCTTGAGGCTTTCAGGTATCAGATTGAGGTCAATCTGACCGGGCAGGTGGCCGTCATCCAAGCCTTTGCGCCATTGCTTGGCGTTGACCGATTATTACCCGGTCGCCCGGGTCGTATCGTCAACATCAGCTCGGTCGCTGGGCGGATTGGGACACCCTTCCTGGGTGCCTATGTCGCATCAAAGCATGGGCTTGAGGGCTTATCCGAGGCGCTTCGCCGTGAGTTGATGCCCTACGGTATCGACGTCATTCTCGTTGCCCCGGGTTCTGTCGCTACTCCAATTTGGGGTAAAGCCGATCATGATCTTGACCCGGCGACCGTTGGTGAATATGGCACAGCACTTCGTGCCTTTTCCCAGTTTATGATCAGAGAAGGTCGCAAGACCCTTCCTCCTGAACGGATTGGCCAGACCGTGCTCCGCGCATTGACGGTGCAGCGCCCCAAGACCCGTTACGCGGTTGTTCCCAACCCATTCCGCAACTGGTTTTTACCGATTCATTTACCATCTCGATGGGTGGATGCCGTGGTGGCGCAGCGGTTGGGGCTTAAGCGAGATAAAAATAGCCTCTGAGTGCGTCGGTCATGGTTGACCATCCGCTCTCGGTTGCGAAAGTAATATCCTTGGAGGCCCAGAAACATCGCGATGAAGGCGGCCCCGATGGCGTAGACTAACCTCGGCAGTTGAAATCTGCCATGCTTTTGCGCGCCACCGTGTTGCGCGAACGCAGAGGGCGGTGGCTCAATTGGTAGAGCAGCGGTCTCCAAAACCGCAGGTTGCAGGTTCAAGTCCTGTCCGCCCTGCAAGTCTCATACGCAGTCCTGCGTTGGGTATCGGAAGGTAGTGACGAGTGGCAAGAAAAGTGATCGATGATCCAAGCGAGGATCTCGTAGCCAGCGCCAAGAATGACCGTGCCCAGCGCGGGGGGCCTTTCGCGGGGATCCTCTTGTTTCTTCGGCAGGTCATGGGTGAACTCCGAAAGGTTGTTACACCGACTCGAAAAGAATTGTTGAGCTACACCCTGGTTGTCTTGATCTTTGTTGTCATCATGATGGCGCTTGTCTCTGGGCTTGATTTCGGTTTCAGCGCTCTGGTGAATTTTGTGTTCGGTGATCCTACCGTCGCGGGTTGATCATCCACTTTTACTACCCTGTCCGGTGATGCTGCCATCACTTCGCAACGAAAAGAGATTTTGTGTCTGAGAACCACCACCACGATGTCGAGCTCGCGACAGCAGCAGAGCAGTCGGCAGAGGTCGACGAGGAGCAGACGGGCAAGATGCTCGCCGCCGCCGATAAGTCAGAAGATGCAGCAGAACGCGAGGCAATGCACGTGATTGATGAAGATGATCAGGAAGGTGACCTCGCTGGTTTGCTTGAAGCTCTTGATGCTGCGATAGATCCTGAGGCCGACTCGGTCGTCGATGATGCGCTTGACATTGATTCTTTGGATGAGGCCAATGCCTCTGTTGCCGCGACCGATGATGAGGCTGATAGCGAGGCGCAGGAGGCTGTTCTCGCCGGGAAGGTGGCCGCTCGGGGTAGCTCTGATTCTGGTGTCTCAGAAAACGAGGGGCCCGAGCACGATCCCTATGAGGAGTTTCGGGCGGAGCTTCGCGCGAAGCCAGGCAAGTGGTACGTCATCCATTCGTATGCGGGTTTTGAGAAGCGTGTGAAGCAGAACATTGATAATCGCAAGATTTCGATGGCGATGGAAGACTACGTTTTCGAGGTCCAGGTTCCTATGGAAGATGTGGTCGAGATCAAGAATGGCCAGCGTAAGCTTGTCAACCGGGTGCGTATCCCGGGGTATGTCCTCGTGCGCATGGATCTCAACGAAGACAGCTGGTCTGTCGTGCGGCATACGCCGGGGGTGACGGGCTTTGTCGGCAACTCGCACAACCCGCGTCCGCTTCGTTTCGAGGAAGCGTTCACCATGCTTAAGAGCCTCGTCCAGATCGTCGAAGCGCCTGTTGCGAAGGGTGCACCGGGTCAGGGCAAGGCTCCTTCGAGGGTTATCCCTGCTGAGATCGATTTCGAGATTGGCGAAACCATCACGATTAAGGAGGGCTCATTCGCGGGTCTTCCTGGTTCGATTAGTGAGATCAAAGCCGAGAGCGGAAAACTCATCGTGCTGGTGTCGCTCTTCGAACGTGAGACACCGGTCGAGCTCAGCTTCGACCAGGTCACCAAGATGTAGTTTTCGCTACGTCAATAAGCCACCGCATCCCATCCGGGAAGGCGGGAGAGCGGTCCACGGGGCCACTCGAACAGAAAAAGGAAGATAATGGCACCGAAAAAGAAGGTTACGGGTCTGATCAAGCTTCAGATCCAAGCCGGCGCCGCAAACCCAGCACCGCCCATCGGGCCGGCATTGGGTCAGCACGGCGTGAACATCATGGAATTCTGCAAGGCGTACAACGCGGCGACCGAGTCGCAGCGTGGCAACGTCATCCCGGTGGAAATCACCGTGTATGAGGACCGCTCGTTCACTTTTATTCTCAAGACACCGCCCGCGGCAGAGCTGATCAAAAAAGCGGCTGGGGTTGCTAAGGGTTCGGGAACACCGCACACCGTCAAGGTGGCGAAACTCACCACAGAGCAGGTTCGATCGATCGCCGAGCAAAAGATGGTTGATCTTAATGCGAACGATATCGAGGGAGCGATGAAGATCATCGCGGGAACCGCGCGTTCTATGGGAATCACGGTGGAGGCATAATGTCCAAGAATTCCAAGGCATATCGTGCCGCCGTCGAGAAGATCGAGACGGGAAAGTACTACACGGCTACCGAAGCGGTCGCTGTCGCAAAAGAGACCGGGTCGAAGAAGTTCGACTCAACGGTTGAGGTTGCGCTGAAGCTTGGTGTCGACCCTCGCAAGGCAGACCAGATGGTGCGCGGCACCGTCATTCTCCCGCACGGGACCGGCAAGACCGCTCGCGTTATTGTTTTTGCTACCGGCCCTGCGGCTGAGGCGGCGATCGCTGCTGGTGCCGATGAGGTGGGTGGTGCCGAGCTCATCGAGAAGGTCGCCGCTGGCTACACTTCGTTTGACTCTGCCGTGTCCACTCCCGAACTGATGGGTCAGGTCGGTCGTCTTGGTAAGGTGCTGGGTCCGCGTGGCCTTATGCCTAATCCGAAGACCGGCACCGTGACCCAGGACACCGCTAAGGCTGTCTCTGAGATCAAGGGTGGAAAGATCGAGTTCCGTGTCGATAAGCACGCCAATGTGCACTTCGTGGTGGGTAAGGCTGGGTTTACCCCAGAGCAGCTCAGTGAGAACATCACCGCGGCGATCGACGAGGTGGTGCGCTCGAAGCCGAGTTCTTCTAAGGGCCGTTACATCACGAAGGGAACCGTCTCTACGACATTCGGCCCCGGCATCCCGCTCGACGTTAACTCGCTGACATAGTTCCGGCTACCGCAGTTCTGACGCAGGATGAAGTCGACATCGCTCGACTTCATCCTGCGTTCTGCGTGCCTCTGCGCTCTCTGCCCCTGCCACATGAAGGAAGTTCTGTGAATACGTTGCAGTCTCAAGGGCATCCCGGACTACGCAACGATAGATTTCCTTCATGTGGCATTGTCAGCGCGCAGAGCGGGCAGGATGCGCAAGGCTGAGCTCGCGGCGTCGATTGTCGGCTGTCTGATGGTGGTAGTCGCTCTCGCAGTTATCTGGGCTGCGCGCCTCACCGTTGATCGCGAGCTTTATGTCAGCGAACTGGGTGCTGAAGGGATGCCGACTGCCGACTGGTTTGAGCGCTCCCTCCTCCTCATCGTGGCGGGAGGTTCATCCATCGCCTGGGCGGGCCGACATGTGCGCTCGGGTGCTCGAGTGCTGAGGGCATTCACGCCGGCGATCTCGCTGTGGACGGCCTGCGGGTTCTTCTTGCTCGCCTCTCAGGTGACCTGCACTCCAGGGTGCCCGATCCCGTACGGCGATACTTTCGTGCTGCAGGATTTCATCCACACCCTCGCAGCGGTTCTCGCCTTTGCCGCAACATGCTGGGCGATGCTGCAGACCGCTTCCGTTCGGCACAGCCGGCTACTTGCGCGGTCATCCCTAGCGATTGGAACCATCGTTGCTGTGGTCGCTGCAACGGGCGGTCTCATGTCACTGTTTCGCTTTTACGCCGTGATCGGTAGCCGGTTCGAGTTTATTGCGACGTCGTTGGCGATTGCCTGGCTCGTACTTTTTGGCGTGATGGTCGCCGTCAACCGCGCTCATGCCCCATCAGTGTCAGCAGTCGATTAGCGCGTTCCACCAACACGTGGATTTCGTTGTCGTCGCGCTCGATCCATGCGCACTGGGGTTCAGCATTGACCGGGACGAAGTCGTCGTGTTGCTCCCATACGATGAGGGTACGTTCAGCACCAAGCACATACTGCTGCCACCACATCTGACGCAGATAGGAACGGGGGATGCTGCGCCAGGCGTGACTTGTGGTCTTAATCTCTGCGAGAACCAGGTCGCTACCGTGCACCGCAACGCCGTCCGGGGTGGCGAGATGACGCGCCTGGCCTGGGGCGTGGAACAGTCTGGAGCTTGGCTCAATGCCGTGCCGGTCCTGCACCCAGCGCGCGATCTCGGGCTCTCGTGCTCTGCCGTGGTCGGTATACGCGTTGCCACCGAATCCGGAGCCCTCTCGCTTGTCGCGCAAAACGGACTGCAGTGCTCGTTCGCTAGAGAGTCTTGCGACATCGGTTGCGGTGACTCCGAGACTGCGGGCGCGCATCCATGACACCCGATCATGAGAATCGGCGACTACCCGGTCGCGATAATCCGAGTGCGGCAGCTCCCACAGGTCGAGCTCGGGATGCCTGATCACCGATGTATTGTCTCTCAGCTAGCCGGTACTTTTCGTTCGCCTCGCGCAGTGGTGTTGAGACGAACGCCGAAATTGGAATACTGATACAGGGAGTGCTGTGAAGTTCGCGAACACAGCACTGCACCTACCGACACGATCCTGACTTTCGTCGTCAAGTTGCGGCCCGGGCCCGATTCACTTACGCTTGCGGGAGCCAAAGACCGCAGGTCATTGTCGTTCGCAAGCGTGGGCGACGATCCGAGTGCCACAACAGTGGCAGCCAGCGCAGGTGTATGAAGTTTTTTCGGCGAAGATTCGCTGTCTGCTCCGTGCCCCTGTTTCTTGCAGGTGGGCCGGAGTTTTTTTGTTGCGCTGTGTTTTTGCGGGGCATCCGGAGCACCGTTCTTCTGTGGTTCTGAGGCAGTCCAATCCACAATTTAGGGAGCACCATGGCGAACAAGGAAGCATCAGTCGCCGAGTTGACGGAGAAGTTCCGTAGCTCGACTGCTGTTCTGCTCACCGAGTATCGCGGACTCACTGTGGCCCAGCTGAAAACGCTGCGCACATCACTGAGTGAGCACGCTACATACGCTGTGGTGAAGAACACGCTGACCAAGATCGCGGCCAACGCGGCAGGAATCTCGTCTTTCGATGAGGAGCTTGTCGGGCCGTCCGCTATCGCTTTTGTGCACGGTGACCCGGTCACCGCCGCAAAGACCTTGCGTGACTTTGCCAAGGCGCACCCTCTGCTGGTTGTGAAGGGCGGTTACTTCGATGGTAACCCTCTGAGCGCCGCAGAGGTGACCAAGCTCGCCGACCTTGAGACCAGGGAGGTGCTCCTGGCGAAGTTTGCGGGAGCCGCCAAGGCCTCGCTGTTCGGCGCTGCATATCTCTTTAACGCACCACTGTCCAAGGCCGTTCGCACGGTCGAGGCTCTGCGCGAAAAGCAGTCATCCGCGCAATAATCGCGACACATCTCACAGTCGCGTGACGTTGCGACCGTAACTTATGAAATAGCAAGGAGAAAAATCATGGCAAAGCTGACAAGTGAGCAGCTCATTGAAGCGTTCAAGGAGCTCACACTCATTGAACTGAGTGAGTTCGTCAAGAAGTTTGAGGAGACCTTTGAGGTCACAGCAGCAGCACCCGTAGCGGTTGCGGCCGCCGGTGGCGCTGCGGCTGTTGTCGAGGAGGTTGAGGAGAAGGATTCCTTCGACGTCATTCTTGAGGCCGCTGGTGACAAGAAGATTCAGGTGATCAAGGAGGTGCGCGCTCTCACTAGTCTTGGCCTTGGCGAGGCGAAAGCTGTCGTTGATGGTGCTCCTGGTCCTGTGCTCGAGGGCGTCAACAAGGAGGCTGCCGAGAAGGCCAAAGCTCAGCTCGAAGAGGCAGGGGCGACAGTTACCCTCAAGTAACGTTGCCATGGTGAAGGCGTCGCCCTAGGGCGACGCCTTCTGCTATTTAAGCAAGTGCGGTACATATGGCGGGATACATTTGCATCGCATGGCCTGTCGCCGTCATACTATATATGTCCTCACAGCACCCCCGAATGTGGGGCACCCACCCCGTACTAGCTGCTCCGATATTTATCCGGCCTCGTATTTTGCGACTGGGATGAATCTTGGTTGCTGGGTAGCGGAATAACCGAAAGTGCATACCCCGATGCATGCTCACGGCTTTGACACCCGACTGTGCTCCCGAGTTCTCTGTTGCCATGGTTGTTCTCATTCAGGCGGGTCGCTGGCTTCGACAAGATCACTAATCTCGGGCGCGAAGCTCCCGACGTCTAGCGGGCTCGGGGCCCGTGGTCGTTGTTTCGTTCCCGTGGGGTTAGCTCTCTCTCAGCGTCGTTCGGGGGCGCGGGAGGAATGACCCCGGAAGGCTCGGTTGGTGGTCCTTCAGATCGCTCACCGAGCCTTCATGATTTCGGCTGTGCCGCCGAGGATTGTCGACTCCGGCATGCATCGGGAACACGGCTCCGCTCGCCCCCGAACGACCGAGTTTTTGTCGAGGGGAGACAATAGGGGTATCCTTTAGTCGTGGCCGAATTGTTAGGAGAGGCCTACGCGGTGCGCTTGCAATGCGTGGGAAGTTGTCCTAGCTTATGTCGAGGAACCAGTTCCGTGAGCTAGTTCTTTGTGCAATCACCCCCGCGCGCAAGTCGTAGTTTGCTTGCGCGGTTCACCCTCAAAGAGGAGGAAGTATGAGTTTCACCGTGCACCGTAGAATCACAGCACCACTCGCCGTACTCGCCGCCGCAGGGCTCGCACTTGCGGGCTGCTCGGCAGAAGACGGCTCCAGCTCAGGCCCCGGCGACGCCGGAGAAGCCGATGGCGTTGTTACTATCTACAGCTCCATCACCGAACCTGTCCAGGTTGAGAACCTAGAGAAATCTTGGGCGGATTGGGAAAAAACAAACAAAATTGATATCAAGTTCGAGGGCTCAAAAGACTTCGAAAAGCAGATTCCAGTTCGGGCACAAGGCGGTAACGCTCCCGATCTAGCGATCTTCCCACAGCCAGGTCTATTGGCGGATCTTGCCTCACGTGACTATATTCAACCAGCACCTGAGGGCGTGTCCAAGAACGTCAAAGAGGGTTGGTCAACCGACTGGGCCGGTTACGGGACAGTAAACGACACTCTTTACGGAGCGCCGTTGATGGCCAGCATTAAGGGGTTCGTGTGGTACTCACCGGCTCAGTTCACTGAGCTTGGTGTCGAAGTGCCCGAAACCTACCAGGAGTTGCTCGATCTCACGGCAACACTCCAGCAGAAGCTCGGCAAGGCACCATGGTGTGCTGGCTTTGGCTCGGATGCTGCATCGGGCTGGCCTGGAACTGACTGGGTTGAAGACCTCGTTCTTCGTGAAGCAGGTGCGGAAACCTACGACAAGTGGGTCAAGCACGAGATTCCGTTTGACGACCCAGCGATCAAGAGCGCTTTTGACTCGGTTGGCAAGATCCTTCTCGACCCGAAGTACGTTAACGCTGGCTTTGGTGATGTGAAGTCGATCAACAGCACGCAATTTGGTGAGCCAGCGCGCGCTCTTGGTGATGGTAGCTGTGCGCTACATCACCAAGCTTCGTTCTATGACGAGTTCTTACAGGATCCGAAGAACGGAAACGCTACAGTTGGGCCTGACGCTAAGATCTGGGCATTTATTATGCCAGGTAAGGAGGCTGGTGCTTCTGCGGTCACTGGTGGTGGTGAGGTCGTCGGAGCCTTCTCCAACGATGCCGACACCATCAAGGTTCAGGAATACCTCTCGAGTGCAGACTGGGCTAACAGCCGGGTCAAGATCGGTGGTCAGATTAGCGCTAATAAGGGTGTTGACCCTGAAAACGCTTCCAGCCCGATTTTGCAAGAGGCTATCAAAGTCCTCCAGGATCCGAAAACCACCTTCCGTTTCGATGGCTCTGACCTCATGCCGAGTGTGGTCGGTGCTGGATCGTTCTGGAAGGGAATGGTCAGCTGGATCGATGGAAAGTCGACAGACGAGGTTCTGTCCACTATCGAAGCATCATGGCCTGAAGGCTAGTCACTAAGATAAGTAATGAGTTATACCGGGGGCCGACGAAGAGTTTTTCGTCGGCCCCCTTCATCCCTTAGTCTGACAAGAAGCGCCTTCATTGGTGATCTTGAGTCCGCCGCAGTACTCGAAAGGATTCCATGTCCGGTTTTCTGAAATGGATAGCTCAGCTTCCATCACTGTTACAGATCCCTCTCGTGCTCTTGGCTTTTCTTGCCATCGCGGCCCTTGTTGTGTTCTTCATAGAGATCGCGCCACGGGCCGGTCGTCAATACACGATCATCCGCTTGGTGGTGTGCATTCTCGCCCCCCTCGTTGTCATGCTGGCCCTCGGGTCCGTGTTGTGGGCCGCTGTAGTCGCTGCGGTTCTCGGCGGGGTATTTTTTCTGCTCGATTATCGCGCCAAAGAAGGTGCGGGCTACCTGGTTCAGCTTTTCGCTTTTCTGAGTCCAGCAATATTGCTCTTACTGATTGGGCTCGTCTATCCCACGGTCGTCACCTTTTTCGCTGCTTTCCTCAATAACACCGGAAAGCGTTTTGTTGGGCTCGATAATTTTGTCTGGA
>JBOFDJ010000024.1:0-9938 GCA_051646885.1 Rhodoglobus sp. | reverse complement strand
GGATCGAGCGATTCGTAAATATCCATATCGATGTACTTCTTTCCCCTATGTCGGCTGATCGTGGGTGATCAACTGTTGATAGTGAGGAGGCATGGCTCGGGCGGGGTGATACATCGGGCGGGGTGATGCGACGAGCAGCAGTGGATGCGATGACGACATTATCTGAACGCTCGCTTATGGGCTTGAAGTCATGATCTCGCATCCAGAGCACCTCATCCTGGCCCAGCTTGTGCGCTTGTGTCGGCGGGGGAAAGTAGCCTGTGGCGTGCGGCACCCCTCCGTATGGCGGGGGAAGATGACCTGTGGCGGGGGTTGCTACTCCCTCCGTTCGTTGATTGCTCTCGCCGGACGGGTTTTGCTCCCGCCGCCGCTGGTGATCGGGTTGCGGCAGTGAGCGGTTGCCACGACTGACCCAGGACCGGGGTAAAAACCGGCCAGAGCCAGAGCCAGAGCCAGAGCCAGAGCCAGAGCCAGAGCCAGAAACTGCAAGGCCGTCACGACACGAAGAGGAGCACTGTCGATACTATGACGGCGAATACACCGATCCCACAAAAAATAATGCCGAGAAGGCGCAGCAGCGTTTCTCCACCGCTGGTTTTCTCGAAGTAGCAGACGCTGCTGCCCCTGCGGTAGAACACCTCCAAGCTGTCATGATCGTGCGGAAGCGCCAGCTCAGCTTCGGTGAGGGCGCGCTGGTGCACCTCACCATCGGCTGAGAGCCAGCTCAGTTGCCCCTCAGCGATGGCTGCTGGTGCCGTATACCAGGGACCGCGAGCGAGTCGCAGGCACAGCAGGATTCCGAAACACAGCCCTCCGCATGCCAAACCCATGATGGTCAGTAGCTCAGCAAGCAGGCTGATCATCACCGTGGGACTGGTCATAGCTCAAGCCTATGGTCGTGGATGAGATTACAGCACTGATCTGTCGCCGTCGTGGCGCTGCGGGCGTGACGGCGGTGCTTCAACCGACGTGGATGCCCGGACGCCGAGCCGGATCCTTCTCGACCTCGCGGATGATCTCGCGAACGATCGGCGCGGTATCCCCGCGACCGAGGATCAGGTACCGCATCAGATGCCCGATCGGGTTGCCCTCCGACCACTGGAAGTATGCCTGCGGGATGAGGCCTGAGCCATCCCTGAGGGCGAGAAGGATCGCGGCGATAGCGTTCGGAATCGCCGGACTCCCGGCGCGCAGCACCCGATGTCCGCCGATTTCAACCCCACGCACCTGAAGAACGTCACCGAATTCTGAGGGATCGATGACCTGAATCTCAAGAAAAACAACATCAGCACGCCCCGGCACCGGATTCATGCCCCGCTGCTCCCGCTCTTTCGCGAGGTACTCGGTGTGGCCGCCACCGTCGAGCTTATTGGCGATGATGTGCAGCTGCCCGTCATGCCGCACCGATTCCTCGATGAAACGCTGGGCATCCTCATCGAATTCGATTCGTTTGGCGCGCAGCTCGGTGGTACGCGAGACGCGCGAGATCAGCGAGACTATGATGATGCCGATAATAAACAGCCCCGAGATGGCGATGCCGTCCGGCTTCTCGCGGATGTTCTCGATCAGCGCATAGAGCATAACGATACTGAGTACGGTGAAGCCAACGCTCGCCCAACGTTGTCGTTTACGAATCGCCGAGATCATCACAGCCACAGCTCCGGACACCATCATGGCGAGAATCCCGGTGCCATAGGCTCCGGCCTGAGCGTCAACACTCGCGTTGAAAGCGATGGTGATGATGATGCTGATCGTCGTGTAAATCAGCACGACCGGTCGAACTGCGCGGCTCCACTCCGGGGCCATACCGTAAGAGGGCAGGTAGCGGGGCACGATGTTGATCAGGCCAGCCATGGCGGAGGCGCCAGCAAACCACAGAATGAGCACGCTGCTAATGTCGTAGATGGTCCCGAAGGTCTCGCCCAGCATCCCATGGGCCAGGTAGGCGAGCGCGCGACCGTTTGCCTCGCCACCCTTGTCAAATTCCTCAGCGGGGATCAGGAGCGTTGTGACCAGGCTTGACGACAGCAGGTACACGCTCATAATGACCGCAGCGGCGGTGAGCAGCTTCTTGGTGTTGCGGATGCGCGAGGCCAGTCGCTCTTCAGGGGTTGTCCCCGGGGCGGCAACCAGCGGCATCATGCTCACCCCGGTCTCAAAGCCCGAGAGACCCAGAACCAGCAGCGGGAAGGCCAGAAAAGCGGGAAGGATGACCCCGCTCCACCCGCCCCCGCCCGAGGTGAGAGCGGCAATCCAGTTGTCAACGCTGACCGGGTTGGTGGCGATGTCGGCAAAGCCGACAACGATCACCACCGCGTTGAGTCCCAAAAAGATCGTGACCAGCGGGATGGCTACGTTGACCGCCTCGGTGAACCCTTTCAGGAAAACCCCGCCAAGGATCAGTAGCAGCACAACGGTGATTGCCACGGCCTGCCCGCTGAGCGCCTCGGGGATGAACGGGTTTTCGAGAAGGTGCACCGTGGCATCCGCCGATGACAGGGTGATGGTGATGATCCAGGAGGTGGCGACGAAGCCCAGCAGCACCAGCACAAAGAATTTGCCACGCCAGAAC
This sequence comes from Rhodoglobus sp., assembly GCA_051646885.1. Lineage (GTDB taxonomy): Bacteria > Actinomycetota > Actinomycetes > Actinomycetales > Microbacteriaceae > Rhodoglobus. Next base: position 7,366 of record JBOFDJ010000024.1, on the reverse strand, counting down.
GGCAGCAATCGTTCGAGCATAGCGACGGAACCCTGGCCGTGCGGGCTCTCTTTGGCCACCCGTCGGTACATGGGGAGCATTCCCAGTAGGGTGAGGGCCACGATCAGCAGTGTCGCTAGCGGGGACAGCGCGCCAGCGGCCACCACGGCGATGCTCGGAAGGTACGAGAGCGTCGAGAAATAGTCGACCCCGGTGAGGGTCATCACTTTCCACCAGGAATGGGAATGCTTCGTGGACTCGCCCACTTCGGGGCCGTTGGGCTGCACCGTGTCACGCAGCAGCCAGCGGGCAAAAGCGTTCGTGGGTGGTGGCTTCGCGCCAGCAGCGGCCACGCTGGCCGGAAAGTCGATAATTTTCGATGCTCGCACGCTTGTACTCCGTCATGTCCTGGCTAATAGAAACCCTGACCATCATGCCATTGCGGGATGCGTTCGTGTTCCCCGCCTGAGGGATCGTTGCCCGATGCACCAGACTGAGTTCATGACCGAGAGCGTGCAGCCCCGAATTGTCGGGGTTCTGGTGACCGGTCAGGTACTCTCCGGTCTTGGACAGGGAGCGACCCTCGCCATCGGCGCTGTTATTGCCAATGACATCGGCGGCGAGGCATTCTCGGGTGCGGCCGCGACCTCGAGCACCCTGGGCGCTGCTATTGCGGCGATCCCGCTCGCGCGGCTTGCTCAACGGCTGGGTCGCCGGATCGCTCTCACCCTGGGGGCCGCGACGGCGGGTGTTGGCTCCATTATTACGGTCGTCGCGACCGGCCTGACCATGTTTCCGCTGCTAGTGCTGGGTTTCGCGATGCTGGGCGTCGGTTCGGCGGTGGGTCTTCAGGCGCGCTTTGCGGCGACGGATGTTGCTGAGCCTTCCCGCCGCGGACGCGATCTCTCACTCGTGGTGTGGTCGACCACCATTGGCGCAGTGGCGGGCCCCAATCTGTTTGGGCCTGGCGTGGTGATCCAGGATGCTCTGGCACTTCCCGACAACACCGGATCTTTTGTCATCGCCATTGTGGCGCAATTCCTCGCCGCGGCGGTGTACTTCGTCGCGCTGCGGCCCGATCCGTTATTTCTGGCCCGCGAGCGTTCCTTCGTTCCTGCTGGAGTCGCCATTCCCGACGGGGTTGCCGACTCCGCTCCCAGCGGTTCCGGTCCCGCCGTCAGCATCAGCGCCGATCCCGATGCCGTGCGTGCTCGGGCCGCCCTAGTGTTTGCGGTGAGCGCGGTGGCCATCAGTCACGCCGTGATGGTGTCAATCATGTCGATGACTCCCGTGCACCTCACCCATCACGGCGCAAGTCTGACCGTGGTGGGCATCACTATTAGTGTGCATGTCGCGGGTATGTTTGCCTTAGCGCCCGTGTTTGGCTGGGTCAGTGACCGCTGGGGGCGACTGCCCACTCTGCTTACCGGCCAAGCCATGCTCGCCGCGTCGATCATCATCATTGGGCTAGGAGCGCAGAGCACGCTGCTGGTCACCGTGGCGCTGGTGCTGCTCGGTCTGGGGTGGAGCGCCGCCACCGTCTCCGGTTCTGCCCTGGTTTCCGATCTGGTGACGGGGGAGGCCCGGGTGCGCATCCAGGGCCGCGCCGATACGATCATGAGTCTCGCCGGTGCCATGGGTGGTGCTGCTGCCGGCCCGATCCTCTCGGTGATGGGATACTCGGGGCTGGCTTGGGTTGCCGGTCTCCTGGTGCTCGTGGTGGTCTCCGCGGCGGCGGTACAGCGGTCGCGCATCCCGCGTTAGCTGCTGCTGCGCCGCCGCCGTGCCCCCGGAATGACCAACCCCCGTAGGCTCTCTGCATGGACATCAGCGGCCTCGACATCTTTCTTAGCGAGCACAATTTCAGCGGTGTGGTGCTCATCAGGGAGGGTTCGCGCACCGTTTTCGAGTCGGCTACCGGGCTCGCAACCCAGCGCTGGGGCATCCCGAACACCCTTGATACCCGGTTCGACACGGCAGCGATCACCAAGCTGTTCACCAGCGTTGCCGTGTTGCAGCAGGTTGGTGACGGAGCGCTCGATCTGGAGACGTCGATCCACCACTACGTCGATCTAGAGAACACGACGATCAGCACGGCGGTCACCCTGCTGCACCTGCTCACCCACACGAGCGGAATCGCGGATGATGTCGATGAGGACTCGGGTGAGGATTACGCCGCGCTCTGGCGCGACATCCCCATCTATTCGATGCTGGAGACCCGGGATTTTCTTCCCCAGTTCGCGCAGAAACCCGCGTTGAGTGCCCCTGGAGTGCGCTGCCAGTATACCAATGCGGCCTACATTCTTGCCGGTCTGGCGGTCGAGCGGGTCACCGGTGTGCCCTACCGGCAGTACGTGAGCGACCAGATTTTTGCCAGGGTGGGCATGAATGATTCCGGGTTTTATGATCGGCGGGATGCCGCGCCACGCCTCGCCGAGGGTTGGGACCGTCTCGACGGCTCCTGGGTGCAGAACATCTACAGCTACCCACCGATAGGCTCTCCCGATGCTGGCGCGCAGACGACCGCTGCTGATCTGCTGACCTTTGTGCAGGCAACTCGGGCCGGTCGCCTGCTGAGCGCTGAACTCACCGAGGAGTTCTTCCTACCTCAGGTCGAGCACGATGAGGCCACCCAATACGGCTTCGGTCTAGAATTCGACATGAATGAGGATGGCACGGTCCGCTCGTATTACAAGGACGGCATCAACCCCGGGGCATCCGGGATCCTGCGCCACTATGTCGAGGAGGGCCTCGATCTGGTGGTGCTCTCCAACTCGGAGGATGGTGCCTGGGAGGTCATTCGCGAGATCGATGAGCGACTGGGCGGGTGAGGTGCTGTGTTGGCCGGTTGTGCTCGCCGTGCCGTGGCTGTGCCGTGGCCGTGGCCGTGGCCGTGCCAGCCGTGTCTGTTCCGTGCGTGCCTGCAACTGCATTAGCGGTGAACAGAGAACCCGCCGTCGCTCTTGATAAGTTGCCCGTTCACCCAGCGGCCCTGTGCTGAGACCAGAAAGGCCACGATCTCGGCGATGTCCAGGGGAGTACCCAGGCGACCCGTGGGTTGCCTGGCGGTGAGTTGTTCGCGGACCTCAGGCGTCATCCAGCCGGTATCGACCGGTCCGGGGTTGACAACATTGGACGAGATCGTGAGGTGGGCGAGCTCTTGTGCCGCAGAGGTTACGATGCGATCAAGCGCGCCTTTGCTCGCGCCGTAGGCAAGGTTGCCGACGGTGGCGTCGCTGGTCAGTGCCACAATCGCCCCTCCTGTGGGCGGCACGTGGTGCGCAAACTCCCGGATCAGAAGCCAGCTCGCCCGAGTGTTGATGGTGAAATGTTTGTCAAACTGCTCGACAGTGGTGTCGAGTAGGCCACGATCAACATCCCAGGCATGCGAGAGGATGAGCGCGGTCGGCTGCCCCAGGCCTGCGGCGGCTGTCGATATGACGGTGGTTGCGGCATCCAGCTGCTCTAGGTCTGCTGGGATGGCCAGCACACGTGCCCCGCTTTTCTCCAGGCCTGAGATCAGTTCGCTCAGGCCTGCTGCCGCCTCGGGGCCGAAGATTTCGGTATCGGCTGGAGTCCAATAGTTGAGTGCGAGATCCCAGCCGTGATCGGCGAGTGTCTGGGCTATCGCGGCGGCGATGCCTACCGGCCTTCCGACCCCGGTGATGATGGCCACGGGCCTGCCAGGGGTGGGCGTGCTGCTTGGCGTGGGCGTTTCTGGCATGGCCACCACGATATCGGCCCCGGCACGCTATCTCCCTCATTCGGCAGCAGCAACGGCAGGCTAGCGTGCGGTGAGGCGCTCGATCAGCTCGCGGTAGCGGGCCGCCGTGCGCTCCACGATCTCTGCCGGGAGCCGTGGCGGGGTGCCGGTTTTGTCCCAGTTCGCGGCCAGCCAGTCACGCACGATCTGCTTATCGAAACTGGCCGTCCTGTCGCCGGTGCCGTAGAGCTCGGCATCCCAATATCGGCTGCTGTCCGAGGTGAGTACCTCATCGGCGAGGGTCAGTTCACCGGTGACCGGGTCGGCGCCGAACTCGAACTTTGTATCGGCGAGGATGATTCCACGATGCTCGGCAATACCGGATGCGGCGGCGAACACCCGCAGGGAGGTGTCGCGTAGTGCGGCAGCGGCATCCATTCCCACCAGTTCGACGGTGCGCTCGAAAGTGATGTTCTCGTCGTGTTCGCCCAGCGGAGCCTTCCACGCCGGGGTGTAGATCGGCTCGGGTAGCCGGTCACCGTCGCTCAAACCGGCCGGCAGCCCCACCCCGCACACCGACTGTGACTGTTGATATTCGAGCCATCCGCTGCCTGAGAGATAGCCCCGCACCACGCACTCGATGGGGTACATTTCCAGCGTCTTCACCAGCATCGCACCCGGCGGCAGCTCAATCTCGCTCGTGGCCAGATGATGGGGTACTCCAAGCTGGGCGAACCACCAGAGGCTCAGCTCAGTCAGCAGTGCACCTTTGCCCGGGATGCCCGGCTCCAGCACGTGATCGAAGGCGCTGACCCGATCACTGGCCACCATCAACACCCGACCCTCATGGGCGGCGGACCGATAGAGGTCGCGGACCTTACCGGAGTAGAACAACTCCCAGCCTTCGGGGATGTCGAGCACGCTCATCCTGTTATCTCCCTCCTCGGGGTCTGCTGATGGGTTGGTTGTCTTTGGTTTCTTTTGTTACGCGGCCGGGTTGGCCGTGGTTCTTATTATGGTCTCGAACTCGACTGGGGTGAGCCGGTTGACCCCGCTTTCACCTGTGACCGTTGTCCTCGGCAGAGACGGGATTGGCAGAGGTTTCTGAAGAAGACCTGGAGGTTGCCTTCCGCAGCTATCATCGTCACCGTATCGGCCTGAGGTCAGACCCATACGGTGCGTAGCTCAGTCTGTGGTCGTCAGTACACAGGCAGCCCGCTGGATGCTTTGCAGGGTCCAGGACGGGCAGGATTTGTCCCCAGCGATCTCTTCCACTGTGCGCCACTCAATCCCAGCTACCTCGTCGGGAGCATTGTTAACCGGCATTTGATCCCCGATTTCACCTCGCATCACAACGTTCAACACTCCCGTGCCGCTCGCGGTGGTGAAGAACGTGCTCTCCACGTAGTGGAGTGCACCTACGAGGTCCACTCCCACTTCTTCTTTCACTTCGCGACGAGCAGTGGCTTCGAGGATGTCGAACGTTGCGCCTTCCGACTCCAGGGTGCCGCCAACGAGGGACAGCATCCCTGCGGCGTGGGCTTCCTCTGCGCCCCTGACGATGAGGAGCCACTTTCCTTTGCGGTGCACAGCAACATCGACATTTACTGCAATCAGCATTCCCTGACGGTATCATCATGTATCAAGACACTCTGCTGCAGGGCAGCGATCTGGCAGCTGACTCCACGGACGGCCCGGGTTCTAATTTGAGGTGCAACGTTGGGTTTTTTTGGGGCTCTACCCTACGGTGCTACCTATGGCGCTACCCGCTCCGCGATGTCGGTGCGGTACTGCCCGCCCTCAAGGTGGATGCCCTCCAGCGCCGCGTAGGCCCGCTGCCTGGCCACGCCAAAGTCGGCTCCCATCGCCACAACGCTGAGTACGCGCCCGCCCGTTGCCACATACTCACCGCTCACCAGCTCGGTGGCAGCGTGCGCGATGGTGACATCCTTGACCTCGGCCAGCCCGCTGATGGTTCGGTTGATGATCGGATTCTCGGGGTAACCCTCACTCGCGAGCACGACGGTGATCGCGGCATCCGTCGAAAATTCTGGCCGCGGTAGCGCGCCCAGCCCCCCGACCGCTGCCGCCAGCAGCAACCCGCTCAGTGGCGTGATCAAGCGTGGCAACACAACCTGCGTCTCGGGGTCGCCGAAACGGGCATTGAACTCGATCACCCGCACACCGTCGTCGGTCAGGATCAGACCGCAGTAGAGCAGTCCAATAAAAGGGGTGTCCTCGCGGGCGAGTTGCCGGATGGTGGGTAGCGCCACCGTGGTGATCACCTCATCGACGAAGCCCTCCGGCAACCACGGCAGTGGAGAGTACGCACCCATTCCCCCGGTGTTCGGCCCCTGATCGCCGTCGAGTGCGCGCTTATAGTCTTGTGCGGGGGAGAGCGGCAGAACGGTGTGCCCATCGCTGAGCAGAAAGAGTGACACCTCCTGGCCGGACAGAAACTCCTCCACCAGCACGCCGCCGTGGCTCAGCCAGACTGTGGCATGGGCGATGGCGGCGTCGCGGTCTTCGGTGACGAGCACTCCCTTGCCGGCGGCGAGACCGTCGGCCTTCACGACATAGGGGGCACCGTACTCGTCGATGGCGTCGATGGCCTCGGCCAGGGTTCCGGCTCGGCGGGCGCGCCCGGTCGGAGCGCCGGCATCATCCATAATCCGCTTGGCAAAGGCTTTGCTGCCCTCGAGGGCCGCCGCCGCTGCGCCCGGGCCGAATACCGCAATACCGCGCTGCCGCAGCGCATCGGCGACGCCCGCGACCAGCGGGGCCTCGGGCCCGATGACTACCAGCTCGATGTCGTGATCGAGCGCATACTGGGTGATGATACCGCCATCGGTGGGATCGAGGGCCACGACCGGCACCACCGCGGCGATGCCAGCGTTACCGGGTGCGGCCGTGATCTGGTGCTGCTCGGCCTCGCCCAGCAGAGAGATAATGATGGCGTGCTCACGCGCGCCGGAGCCCAAGACCAGAATTCGCACGGGTCAAGGCTACCGGGCGGGGTCGGCCTTGGTGTTCACCGCAGGTTCTGGGGTGAACGGCGGGCCCATGTGCACTGTGGGACTCGGTGCGCGCAGCAGCACGCCGGGTTCTGCGCAGCGCACAGGCCGGGACCGGTCTGATCCCGTTAGCGTTTTTCGCCCTCGGCGGCTATCGCGAGATAACGTTCCGTGCGGAAGCCAATATCTGAGCGGTGATGCTGCCCCGCGAATCGGATGTTCGCGACAGCGGCATAGGCGCGGTCGCGGGCCTCGGGAAATGTCGCTCCCCTTCCCATCACAACGAATACTCGACCGCCATTGGTCACCAGCTGCCCCTCGCGAAGCGCGGTATTGGCATGAAACACTGTCGAATTTTCTTCGCGGACACCGGCACCCTCGATAACATCGCCGACTCGCAGCGCGCCAGGGTAGCCGTGTGCGGCGACGCTCACACAGAGCGCCCAGTCGTCGCTCCACTCGATGCTCACAGACTCCAAGCGCCGTTGGTCGACGGCCTTTGCCACAGACACCAGATCGGTTGTCAACAGCGGAAGGGCGACCTCCGCCTCCGGATCGCCAAACCTCGCATTGAACTCGATGACGAAGGGGCCCTGCGCAGTCCAGATGAAGTTTCCGGTGATCACGCCACGGTAATCGATGCCGCGATGCTCCAGCTCCCCGAGGAGGG